>NZ_JBIMSN010000060.1:0-179482 GCF_043944905.1 Antrihabitans spumae | reverse complement strand
CTGACCAAACAGGGTCACGCGGCGACCACCTCGTTACACCACGCGTTTGGGCTTGACCCCCGTTTCTTCGCGGAGCGGATGCGGCACTGGTACCGCATAGGCGCACCAATGTGGCATTCGCTCCGGCGTCTTCGGCTTCTTCAGCTGACGCCGATTCGTCCGATCTCGCCGGCCTCCGCAAGGAACTCCCGCCGCCCATCATCTTCCTTTTCACCAGAATCGCGGGGCGACGCTACCGACGCGAGATCGCCCCGACCTGGCCCGCACGCTGAGCGACTCGATCTCAGTCGGTGAAGGAGTAAGGCCCGAACCGACCCCATGCCACAAACGCGGCGAGAGCGAGATAGACCACGTCCAACGCCATCAACGTGTATTCGTGTCGTCGAATGCGGGTGATCGTCGCGCCGATCATGATCAGCACCAAACCCGACGCGGCCAGCGGCACGAGCACCGGTGCGATGTCGAGCACGGCCGGCAGGATCAACCCCACGGCTGCCAGCACTTCGAGTGCTCCGATTGCTTTGACGCCTGCGGCACTGAAGTCTTCGGCCCATTCGGCACTGGGACCCAACGCAATCAGCTTGTCTTTCGGGAGCACAACTTTGCCGCCGCCACCCGCTAGGTATGCGATGGCCAGCAGTCCGGCGACGATCCACAGCGCGATGTTCACGAGGCTCTCCTGAAGCTGTCGGCGACTCCCCCGGCGATGGCAGGAGTTGCGATCGGTGCCGCCCAACAGTGACGGTCGCACCATAAGACGCCGACCAACCGACTGCTGTGACAACGCACAGCTCGCAGTGATCGATCGCTACTTCAAGGAGAAGCTTCCGGAGACACTTTTGATCGTCGTGCCGAAATCGGCTTTGCCGTCGTAGGCGTACTTCTGCCCGGCGGCATCGGTGAGGGTCACCGTGATCGGGAGATCACCTTCGGCGATGACTGCGACGCAGTCGAATTGGTCTCCGGACTCCGGTGCGGCGGGGCCTGTGCATGCCACCGAAAGTGCGTCGACGTTGCTCGCGAGTTTCGTCTCCAGCGCGCCGATGGTGAACGGCACCGGAGCTGAGGAGGACGACCGCGGCGTCGAGGTGCGAGGCGACGATGTCCGGGTAGAGGCTTCGGTTGTGGGCTCAGCAGTTGCCGACGTCTCGTCTCCCGCTGTCGCTGTGCCGTCGACGTTTTCGCCGCAGCCGACCAGAATTGCCGCGCTTGCCACAAACCCAGCTGCCACCGCAACGCAAAACTTCATGTTTCTCCTTCGTCCCGCCGACGGATCAGGAGCGTAGCGCTTCGCACGCTGTCGATCGGGACGTTTCGGAGACCGCTATGCGGTGCTAGCGGCAGACTGCGTTGAACAGATGCCAGTTTCCCTGCTGGAAGAGCAAGAAGCAGTAGGGATTGTTGTCCAGCCGGAAACGGTAGAAATCGTCGTTGTGGTTCCGGTCTCGATCGCCGTGGTGATTGTGGTGCCGATCCCTGTCCACCTGCACAATTCCCGGAGCCGGCGAGGCGTTCGCGGGCACCGCGACAACCGCGAGCGGAACAACCGCGAGTGCGCCGACAACACACGCTTTCGCAACGAGATGCCCTTTACCTTCGGTCGACTTCGCGTTGAACATGAACGAACTCCTGACGTAGGCGTTGACAAGCCGAATCCTGATGCGGCCCTTGGTCCTTTAGGTCTATCAGCAGGCTGACCAGGAGTACATAGGGGTAAACCCCCAACTTTGCCGAGTCTTTACGAATCGCCTCGTCAAACCCGTCGACGCCGAGAATCTGCTCACCGAACCGCACCAAACCGGACACCGACTCGGCGAGAACGACGGACCTCGGCCTGCGTTCCGGCCCCGCGAGCGCTAGGGTGCCCCTATGAATCGTGAGAACAACATGCTCGGCAGCACGCAGACCTGTCGCTCGACGCGTACAACAATCGTTCGCGGCGCGACTCTGGCTGTAGCGGCCATCGGTCTTACGGCAGGCAGCGTCGTGCTGGCAGCTCCGTCGTCCGCAGCTCCCCTCGATGTCAGCGGTGCGGTCGGTGCCATGAACGCAGCACGCAACAAAGTCGGCTGCCCGTCACTCGCCGTGAACAGCGCACTGCAGAACGCAGCTCAAGCGCACAGTGGTGAGATGGCGCGTTCCAAGGTCGCCTCCAGCGCCGGAACCGGAAAATCGACACCCGCAACCCGCATCAAGGACGCAGGGTACGCGGCCAGCTCGGTCGGCGAGCTCGTTCTGATGACGCCGCCTGCAGCGACCTCGGCCGACGTGGTCAACGCGTTCGTCGCATCCGAGAATCCGTACATCCTGAACTGCCGTTTCACCGACGTCGGCATCGGTGTCACGTCGGGATCCAACTCCAACTCGTACTGGACCATCGACTTCGCGCGACCGGCCTAACCGCCTCAGCGGCAGATCTCCTCCAGCCGCGTCCAGTTCTCCTGCTCGAACAGCATCTGACACAACGGGATATCGAGTCGGTAGTAGTAGCGGTTGTTCGCGTGACTCGGGTCTACCTTTTTCTCACGACGCTCCCGGCGCTCGCGATCACTGTCCCGATCGCGATCCGCCTGGACGAGTCCCGGGCCCGGCTCGGCATTGGCAGACGCAGCAAGGACAGCGGACGGTGTAGTGACGACTGCACCGGCGACCAGCATTTTCGCGAGCACGCGTCTACTTGCGACTTTCGAACTGCCGTTGCTCATGAACTCAGGGTAGCCAGTCTACGGCATCGGAGCATATGGGGAAGAACCCTGATTCACACGGTGATCTTCAGACTGCGACCTTCACACCGAGATCCGACCGTTGAGCGACAGCGCACTCAGCGCTCGCAGGGTCACGATTCCTCGCCACTCCGCCGATTGCCCGGCGACCAGCCGAGCCAATCGAACGTCCAGCCGCCGTCCTCGTGCTGACCTCGTTCCAGACGATCGAGGTCGACCTCCAACTGGTAGTCGGTGAACAGGGCGCGGCTCCGCGAACCGGGATGTGGCGACAGCGTCAACGCCGTCAACCGCTCGTCGGCAGTGCCACCGGGGACGGGCACCGACCCGTGTTCGTCGAGTAGCGGGCGGAACCTGTCGATGACGGCAGTCGCGCGGGCAGCATCAGCAACCGCGTCGAGGAACACAAGCGCGTACTTCACCCAGTAGGCGTTCAACTCGTCCGGCCGTTCCAACTTGTCCCAGCACCATTCGGTCGCCCGAGCGATCCACGGATGGCCGAGGTCGACAGCGGCGAGGACTCCGACAACTCCGAAGGTCAGATGCGAGCCGCCGGGTGTAGGAACCATCCACGGTCCGTGTGGATAGGCAGCAGCGCCGGGCAGAACGAACGGCACTCCCCCGTCGACATCGTTTGCAGCAAGCCAGTCCACCGTCGGTGCGACCATGTCGTCACCGAGCGCTCCTACTTCAGCCAGCACCTCGAGCGCGTGCAGAGCACACGTTGTCTCGCTGTCCGGGGTCCGGACGTCGGGCTCGAGGGCGTGCCCGAAGCCGCCGTCGGGATTGCGATACGCGCGCAACGCGGTCAGGACCGGGTCGGCCGATCGACCACGCAGTGCCGCGAGCCTGTGTCTGTCGAGTAGGCGCGCGTTCGCATGAACAAACCGTTCGGCGGCAGCAACATCGATCGTCATTGCCGTCACGCTACGCAGCGGCTCAGGCAAGGTCTTTCAGAAATCGGAACACGCCGACCAGGTCGGCGGGCGGCGCGTACTCCCGATACACCACGATTCCCACCCTAACGCGCGTCGATCGCACCGCCGTTTCGCTGGGCTGCGGCCCCCACATGCGGTACACCAGTGGGAACCCCGAGAACCCGAACAACGGAGCAAGCATGACGCACGACGCCGCCGTCAGCATCCAGCAGCGGCTCTATCCGGAGACCACCTGTTTCGGCTGCGGTCCAGCGAACCCGAAAGGTCTGCATCTCAACAGTTTTCCCGGTGACGGCGTTGTCACGGCCACCTTCCGCCCCTGGCCCGAACACGACAACGGCATCGGCTACCTCAACGGCGGCATCATCTGCACGATCCTCGATTGCCACAGCGCCGCAGCGGTTATGGCAGAAGCGGACCGCCAGGGCTGGCATCCGCTCGGCGACGCCGCACTGTCGTACCTGACCGCCGGCCTCGACGTGAAGTACCTGAGGCCATGCTCGCTGACCGAGGAGGTCGAACTGCGCGCGACCATCACCGAGGCCACCGAGCCGACGATTCTCGCCGAAGTCGAATTGGTCTGGGACGGCAAAGTACGTGCCGCCGCGACAGCGACGTGGAAAAGATGGCGACCGAGGTGACGCCACGAATCCACGCCCAACCCGGCTGCATCTGCGCGACGGCACGGTCGTAGCGTCGACGCATGAGCAATTCCGTGACAGTGCACATGGCCGTTCCACCCGAGACCGTGTGGAACCTCGTCGCCGACATCACCAGGACCGGCGAGTTCTCCCCCGAAACATTCGAGGCCGAATGGCTCGGCGGCGCTACCGGACCCGCGATCGGGGTCAAGTTTCGCGGTCACGTCAAGCGAAACGGCGTTGGACCCGTCTACTGGACGACGTGCCGCATCATCGCGTGCGAACCCGGCCGCGAGTTCGGGTTCACCGTCCTCGGCCCGAACGGCATGCCTGTGAATACGTGGCGCTACCGATTCGAGCCGAGTGGCGACGGCACCGACGTGACCGAATCTTTCGAGATCGGCTCGGCGCTGCCACTGCGGATCTACTGGACCCTTTTCGGCTGGACTCGCGGAAAGACCAACCGTGAGGGCATGCGGACGACGTTGACCCGGATCAAGAACGTCGTCGAGAACTGAACCACCGCAGGAACGATCAGTGTGGCGGCAGCAAACCCTGCTGTCGCGCTTGGGCAACCCAACCCGGGTACTCGTCCATCATCAGGTCGTACAACTGACCATCGGGCAACGCGCCGGGATCGGCAACCGAGAAGAAGTTCGCGTTGTCGAGATACCTGCCAGGCAGGTTGTCGAGTTCTTCCAGGAACTTGAAATCGCCCGTCGCCATCGCGGCAAGGCGTGCCGCGAAACCGCCTCCGGTGCCTCCGCCGCCGCCGAAGAGACCCCGACGCTTCTTCGGCGGATCCGCCGGTGGCTGACCCTGCGGCGGTTGGCCCGGATAGCCCTGCTGCGCAGGCGGATACCCCGGCTGACCCGGATAGCCCACCGGCGCGCCCTGTTGAGCAGGCTGTCCGCCGAACTCGGGAACGGCGTGCTTCGTCTGGTCGTAGTTCGGATCCGGCGTCACATTGCGGCTGGACTGGCCGAGTCCCATGAACTGCCAGAAGAGCGGCTCGTAGGACGACCAGGTGACCTGATTGCGCGTCCCGTCCTGATCGGTGGTCTGCCCGTCGGTCACGAACATGACGTAGACGGGCAGCTGATCGAACCGTGGACTGTTGCGCGGTCCACCCTTGCTTTCAGGAAAGTAGAACTGCCGCACCGCCTCCATTGCTCGGTTGTAGTTCGTGCCACCCTCGAGTCTGCGCCTGCCGACCAGGTTCTGCACCCAGCCGCCGTAGTTGCGTAGATCGAGCGGACCCTCCTCGTATCCCCCTGTGCCGAAGGTGAATACGTCGCACGCGCCGTCGTCGTCGAACTGCACGGCAAGACCGAGTACCCGCTCGCACAATTCCTGGACCTTGCCCGACTTGTACAGATTGGTCATCGAGGCCGAGATGTCGAGGCACAGCGCAACGCGGGCCCTATGGTCGGACAGCCCCTTCTTCTCGAGCGAGATGCCTGCCTTCTTCACCAGCTTGACCATCGTGGGCGGCTGGCCGCGTAGCTGCTTCTCCAGCCGAACGCCCTTGTTCATGTTGATCGACGAGTTACCTGCGGACGCGGTGGCGGATGCCGCAGGGGCAGTGGGTGCGGGAGCAGCGGGCGGCGGCGTTTGCACTGCCTGCGGCGTCTGTACCGCCGGGGCGGGATCGTCGTCGACCGATATCCCGTAGTCCTTTGCGAGTCCTGCCAATCCGGACGCCCAGCCCTGCCCGACCGCACGGAACTTCCACGCGTTGTTGCGTTTGTAGAGCTCGCCGAGAACGAACGCGGTCTCGGTGCCTGCCGGAGGGACGTCGAATCTCGCAACGACGGCACCGCTTGCCTCGTCGATGACCTGCACCGACAGTCCGATGACCTGACTGAACGGCGCACCGTCTGCCGACGCCGTTACTGCGATCGTCTCGATGGTGGGTGGCAACGCGGCGAGGTCGGCCGAAACCGCGTCCCTAGTGCCGGATTTGCCGAGATGCCGGACGCTGCCCTCCTGAGATGTCGGCTGGTTGTAGAAGACCATGTCCGCGTCCGAGCGGACTTTCCCGGTCGAGGTCAGCAGCAGGGCAGCAGCATCCAGATTCGGACCGCCCGACCAGCCGACCTCGACGCGGACCCGCCCTGCTGCGGCTGGAAGCGATACGTTGCCACCCTTTGTAATCGTCGTCACCCGGTCAACTCTAGGACGACCGCGCCACCGAGCAGAAGAACATCGATGAGCCGCACCGCTCGCCACCTTCGGGCAATCAACGCGTGGGCACTCGCCTTACTTGCGCCTGACCTCGACAGCAGCCGGCCAATTGAGCGCAATCGGGTCCGGGAAAACCGTGCCGTTCGGCACTCGACGGCAAACGTGGAGATATCGCAGTTCTCGACTGTTGCGTGTTCTACTAGTCATATGACCATGGTTGCCGTCGACGTCAGCCGGGCGGGTCTCTGGGACGCGGAAGCGCTCAGTGATGTTGCGGCAGCAACATTCCCGCTTGCATGTCCGCCGAACGCTAGTCCCGAAGACATCGAAGTGTTCATCGACGAGGTGTTGAGCTACGAGCGCTTCGGCGAATACCTGTCCGATCCGCTGCGCACCGTCCTCAAAGCGACGAAGGGCGGCAAGATCGTCGGCTACGCCATGCTTCTCGACGGCCCGCCCGAAGATGCGGAAGTCGCCAAGGTTGTCACCCTGCGACCGATCCTCGAGATCAGCAAGATGTACGTCCTCCCCGGCCAGCACGGGACAGGCGTCTCGACAGCGCTGATGGATGCCGCCGTCGAATTCGCCCGGGCCAACAGCTACACGGGCGTGTGGCTCGGCGTCAACCAGCACAATCAACGCGCGCAACGCTTCTACACCAAAAACGGGTTCGAGACGGTCGGAACCAAGACGTTCCGCGTCGGAACGCAGCTACACCACGACTTCGTCATGCAGCGTTCGATCTAGCCGACCGAGCGAGTCCCGATCGGGCTAACCGCTCGCTACCGAAAAGCGCGACAGGGCAAGCAATCGGGACGTCGCGCGCAGGTACTTCTTGCGGTAGCCGCCGTCGAGCATCTCCTGCGTGAAGATCTGGTCGAGCTTCGCGCCGGACACCGTCACCGGGATGCTCGCGTCGTACAGACGGTCCGCAAGGACGACGAAACGCAGCGCGACCGCCTGATCGTCGACCGGGTGCACGTTGTCGATGAACACCGAGGAGATCCCCTTCACCAGCTTTCCGTAGCGCGACGGGTGCAGTTTGCTGAGGTGGCGGCACAACGCGTCGAAGTCGTCGAGCGTCGCTCCCGGTATTGCATTCGAACGTTCGATCAACACCTCGTCGGTCACCGGCTCCGGTGCGGGCGGCAGATCGCGGTGCCGATAGTCGGGTCCGTCGACCCGTACGGATTCGAAGATCGAGCCGAGCTTCTTGATCTCACGTAGAAAATCCTGTGCCGCGAATCGACCCTCGCCCAGCTGTCCGGGAAGTGTGTTCGAGGTAGCGACGATCGAGACGCCGCGGGTGGAGAGTTCGGTCAGCAACCGCGACACGAGCATCGTGTCGCCTGGATCGTCGAGTTCGAACTCGTCGATGCACAGCAGACTGTTGGACGACAGTTCCTCGACCGCTCGGTTGAACCCGAGCGCCCCGACGACGTGGGTTAGTTCGACGAACGTGCCGAACGATTTCGGTTCCGGCGCAGCGTGATAGATCGAGGCGAGCAAGTGGGTCTTGCCGACGCCGAAACCACCGTCGAGGTAGAGACCGGCACCGGTCGGCTGGGGCTTCTTGCCGAACAGTCCCCGCTTACCGCCGGACCGGATCCCCGGGATCTTCTTCGCGAACTCGGCGGCCTTCTCGACCGCTGCCTTCTGCGTCGGCTCGTTCGGATTGGGGATGTAGGACGCGAAACTGACGTCGTCGAACATCGGTGGCGGGACCATTTGTGCGACCAGTTGGTCAGCCGGAACCACCGGACTGCGATCGACGAGACGTTCGGGCATGCGCGCAACCCTAACGACGTGCTCTTATCTGTTGTGTGCAGCATATCCACAATGCGACTCAGGTCACAGGTTCCAACACCACTACGACCGTCGGTCTCGACGAACTTCGCGACCTCTACGCCTACCCCGAAGAACTCGCGACACCTTGGTTGCGCGTCAACTTCATTTCGACGATCGACGGTGCCGCCCATCTCGACGGGTCGTCGACCGGCCTCGGAACACCCTCCGACAAGCAGGTTTTCGGAGTTCTGCGCGAACTGGCGGACGTCATCCTCGTCGGTGCCGGGACCGCGCGAGCCGAGGACTACGGCGGGGCACGGACCAACGAGGCCCGTCGCGAGTGGCGCCTGGATCGCGGCCTTGCGGCAGTTCCGCCGGTCGCGATCGTCTCTGCCGGCGCTCACATCGACCCGACGTCACGGCTACTGACCGACACCAGCGTCGCCCCGATCATCCTGACCTGTACCGACGCGCCTGCCGAACGCAAAGCGCAGCTGACCGCAGCGGGAGCCGAGGTGTTGGAAATCGGGACCGATCAGGTGAGCACCGAGGCGATACTGACGACCCTCGAAGGTCTCGGACTCGATCGAATTCTCTGCGAAGGCGGACCGTCACTGTTCGGGCAACTCGTGGCGGACGACGCCGTCGACGAACTGTGCATCACCACATCTCCCCTGCTCGTCAGCGGTACGACGGGTCGAATTGCGGTCTCCCCGCAGACCGTTCGAACACCCATGGCGAGAGCGCATCTGCTTACCGACGACGACGGAACCGTCCTCACGCGATGGGTGCGCGCTCGGCCCCGCTGAAAAACCTGGCAGGCTGTGCACTATGCGCTCGACACGCTTGGCGGCCGTCCTCGGGATGATTGTCGCGCTCTGCTGCGCCTGTGGCGTCGGCCCGTCCGATCGTCCGGTTGTCGCGACCGAACGCGACAGCCAGGGTTCGGGTGGCGACAACTCGACGTCGACGCCGCCGCCGGAAAACCCGCTGCCCGCATTGGAGAAGCCGAAAACCGATCTCGAATGGCGGGATTGCACTCGCGCCTTGCTCGAAGTTTTCGACCTCGGCGCCGGACCCGCCGGGCTTGTGCTCGACTGCGCGGAGTTCTCGGCCGCGATCGACAAGTCCGGAAACAACGTGTACGGCACCTTCACGGTCGGGGCGCTGCGGGCTCGGCTGCCGCAGACTCCCGTCGATGCAGCACCGCTCGTACTCACCTCCGGTGCGGACCGAGCGTCGTCCGGCACGCTTGCCTCGCTCGCCATAGGGCCGGCTGCAGGCCTGCTCGCGTCGCGTCCGATCGTCGCCATCGACCGGCGCGGCATCGGCAACTCGCAGCCGATCGAATGCATCGCTCCCGAACAGCGACGCCAGCTGCTCGATCTCGCCCAGTTCAGCCTGGCGGGTGAAGATGCCGCCGATGCTGTCGCAAAACTCAGCCAGGACGCGACGATCGCGTGCAAAGACTTTCTGCAGCCACAGGAACTTGCCTTCGACGCCATCCACGCCGCCGACGATCTCGAGGAACTCCGTTCGGTGTGGCAGGTCGACACACTGGCCCTCCTCGGAACCGGCAACGGCGCGAAGGTCGCGCTGAGTTACGCGGCGAAGTATCCGAAGCACGTGAGCAGGTTGATCCTCGACTCGCCCGAGGGGCTCGGCTTGGACGCGACACAGCTGACGGACCACAGGCTGCAAGGCGCCGAAGCCGCGATCACCGCGTTTGCGACTCGGTGCACGGGGTTGAACTGTGCGCTCGGACCCGATCCCCGCAAGGCGATCACAGACCTGGTGAATCGAGCTCGCGCCGGCCAGCTCGGCTCGATTTCGTCCAATGCGCTGCTGACTGCGATTTCCGGCTTCCTCGGTTCGCCGCGCGGCGATCAGCCGAGCCGGGTGACCGTACTCGCCGATACCCTTGCCGCCGCAGCAGCGGGTGACACGGCCGCACTGCAATCACTCATCGCCCGCGAAGAAGCGTTGACCGAGGGTGACGGTCAGTTCATCAACCGGTGCAGCGACGGTCAGCAGTGGCCGCCACCGCAACGTGTGCGTGAGTTGCAGAAGGAGTGGGGCGAGAAGTTCCCGATCTTCGGCCCCGAGGCCGCGGTGACGATGCTCGCGTGCTCGGCATGGCCGGTAGCCCAAGCGCCCCCGGCGCCGTCCGACTTGAAGATCCCGGTGCTGGTGCTCAGCGGAGCCGCCGACCCGGTCACCGGCAACTCGGGGGTCAGCTCGGTGACCGGCGCCATCGGCAACGCGGGCGGTCAGGTGTCCGCACTCAGCTGGCAGGGCTGGGGGCACCCTGTTACCGCTCATTCCGGGTGCGCTCAGGACAGCGTCGTCGCCTACGTCAACGACGGCAAACTGCCGCCGAACGGGACCGTGTGCCCCGCCTGAGGCACTTCTGCAACCACCCCGAACGGGGTGTCTATAGGACAACCGAGAGCGCATTCGGTGTACCGTGCCCCAGTGTTCCTTAGACAACTCGAACCTCGCACCGGGCGTACGACGACCGAGGTGATCTGCTATGTCGCGTGGCCGCTCGCCATCATGACGATGTTGCATCGAGTGTTCATCAAGGCGATCAACGGCTACATCACCGACGATTTCAAGCCCGTCTATCAGGCTGCGCTCGACTTTCTCAATCATCGAGAGGTCTATTACGCGAACTTCGATTCGGTCGATCCGCACTATCTGTACGCACCGAGCGGCACTCTGCTGATCGCGCCGATGGCCGTGCTCGACCCG
Organism: Antrihabitans spumae; assembly: GCF_043944905.1. NCBI lineage: Bacteria > Bacillati > Actinomycetota > Actinomycetes > Mycobacteriales > Nocardiaceae > Antrihabitans > Antrihabitans spumae. The sequence goes on along the minus strand of NZ_JBIMSN010000060.1, from coordinate 168,451 downwards.
GAGAAGGCTCGGTGGCTGTTCATTGCGGTCAACGCACTCGCCATCGTTCTTGCGGGTTACCTGTTGCTGAAGCTGTTCGGCTACGGACTGAAATCGGTTGCCGCCCCGATCTTGCTTCTTGCGATGTTCTCGTCCGAAACCGTGACCAACACATTGGTTTTCACCAACATCAACGGTTGTGTGCTGCTCGGCGAAATCGTCTTCATCATGCTGTTGCTCAAGCGCCGCGACCTGTGGGCGGGTGCCGCTCTCGGATTGACGATCGCGGTCAAACCGATACTCGCGCCGTTGCTGCTGATCGCTTTGGTCCGGGGGCAGTGGAAGGTGTTCATCACCGCCATCGGCGTGCCACTGGCGCTCACTGCAATCGCCTGGCCGTTGTCCAAGGACCCGATGGCATTCGTCACCGAGACGGTGCCCTACCTCGGCGAATCGCGCGACTACTTCAACAGTGCCATCGTCGGAAACGCCGAGTACTACGGTCTGGCGCCGTGGCTCACCTGGGGAATCCGGTTGCTGTTCGTGGCCATGGTGCTGATCTCGCTGTGGCTGCTCTACCGCTACTACCGCAACGACGAACTGTTCTTCGTCGCAACGTCGTCGGGCGTTATTCTCACCGCGTCGTGGCTGCTCGGTTCGCTCGGCCAGATGTACTACTCGATGATGCTGTTCCCGCTGCTGATGACGGTCGTGCTGAAGAATTCGGTACTACGGAACTGGCCGGCGTGGTTGGCGATCTATGGGTTCATGTACTACGACAGTTGGCTGTCGACGCGGTTCCCCGATGTCGGTCGCCTCGCCGAATACATGAAGACCACGTTGGGCTGGAGCCTGCTCCTGCTCGTGATCTTCGCCGTGCTCGCCGATCGCTACCTCGCTGCGCGGCGGCAAGGCAGGCTCGACAAGGGCATCGATCCGTCGTACCTGCTGCCGAGTGCGGTCGTCGACAGATCGGCATCGACACCCGCCGACGGGAGCACGTCCGGGACCGCACCCACCTCGGGCGACACCGCCGTCACAGAGTTGTCAGAATCGCCGGCCCCAACCACACGCTGAAACCTATTAGCGTGGACGCATGAGTTCCATCGAATCCAAGCCCCCCGTTCAGCTGTCCGACGACGAATGGCGCGTCAAGCTCTCTCCAGCGGAGTTCAAGGTCCTGCGACTCGCGGGTACCGAGCGGCCCTTCACCGGCGAGTACACCGACACCAAAACCGAAGGTGTGTACGCCTGCCGTGCCTGTGGCGCCGAACTCTTCCGTAGTTCGGAGAAGTTCGAATCCCACTGCGGTTGGCCGTCGTTCTTCGATCCGAAAGACTCCGACGCCGTCATCCTCAAAACCGACCGCAGCCTCGGCATGAAGCGCGTCGAGGTCGTGTGCGCGAACTGCCACAGCCACCTCGGCCACGTCTTCGAAGGCGAGGGGTACGACACCCCGACCGATCAGCGTTACTGCATCAACTCCATCTCGCTGACGTTGAAGCCCGCCGAGTAGCCGGGCGCCACTGCGGACCGATGCACAAAACCCGGCACTCCGTCGAGGGAAAGTTTCGACACGTTGGGTTTCTATCGCGACAGGGCGGGTCGAGGGACCCTCGGATGACAGCCCCCACGGCTGCGACACCCGAGGAGAATCCATGGACCCGCTGCTGCTCGTTGTTCTGATCGTTGCGTCGTTGGTGCTCGTCGTCGGCGCTATGGCCGTGAGCGTTCGTCGCAGTCGTCGAGTCCGACGCGACACCGTGATCGACGGCGCCGTCATCGAAGTCGCCACCGAGTACGAGTTCTTCGGCCGCATTCTGTCCGCTCTGGTCCGTGCAATCGAGTGATCCCCCCGGCGTTCAGCGAGCGAATCGGGCAATCCAGCGTTGCGGGGAGAGTGCGGCGCGCAGCAATATCAACACCGCAATCAGCACGATCTCGGCCAACAGGATCCAGAACAGCAGAGCGACGTCGGGAGCCCACCTGTCGATCACGGAAATCGGAGCTCCTGCGAGAACTTCGATGCCGATCAGTCCGGCGAGTGGTGCAAGAACGCCAACGGCTATCGCGATCACGCCGACGAGAACCACGTGTCGTGTGGAGCGGGGGTGCGATCGACCTCGACTGCCATTCCCGGCGCCCCGAGGTCGTCCGCGGCGGACTCGATCGTGTCGTGCAAATCCGCACCTTGTGCTGGCTTGGACGCGGAGCACCCCGCGAGCGTCGCGCACAGAACGAGGACGGCGATCAACACGAGCGGTGCCCGACCCATACGGTGAATCCCCCATCCACGCGGTTCCATTCGGTCCACCCCATACTGACAAAACAAGCGCCGCCGCGCTTTCGAGGCCTCTAGTCTTTTATAAACCGAGTACGCGGTCTAGTATTAAATCCATGGATCAGACGTGGACCTTGCGCGTTCGAGGACACTCCGTTGCCGTCAGACCAGCTGCCGACAAGTCGATCGAACTACTCCGTGACGACACCGTCGTCGACACGCGTCGGATCCCCATCTTCGGTGCCGTGACGTTCGATCTCGATGCTGCGCGGGTCAAGGTCGGCGTCGGCTGGGGTACGCGCATATCGAAGGCAGTATTACGGCTCGACGGATCACCCGACGACACCGAACGCGACATCGAGTACGACCCCCCACCCGGGTCCAGGAAGGCGAAGCTCGCGGCACTGAAACAACGCCGACCGAAGGTCTACGCCGCCAGACACATCGGGATTGCGGCACTCGAGATCATCGCCGGGGTGCTCGGTCTGAATCTGCTGCTGCGCCTGTTGCCGGACCTGAACATTCCCAAGCCCGACCTACCCGACCTGAACCTGCCGAGCATCCCCCTGCCGAGCCTCGACCTGCCGGACATCTCGCTTCCAGGCTGGGTCGGGGCCATCGCAGCATCGGCGAAGTACTGGATCCCGGTTCTGATCGCGATCGGTATTGCTGCGAACGAGGTCGGTCGGCGGCAGCGAGCAGCGCAGCGAAAGCGCGACATCGCCGCCGAGGGAAGCACCGCAACAGGGAGCACCGCAGCGGGGAGTTCCGATGAGAACCGTTGACCCACAACAACATGCGAAACGGCGACTGCACATCCTCGACGCCGCCGCGGAGTGCTTCGCGGACAAAGGCTTTGCGAAGACGACGACCGCGAAGATCTGCTCGACGGCGGGCATCAGTTCGGGCAGCCTGTTTCACTACTTCCCGAACAAGCAGGCGGTCTTCAGCGCAATCTTCGAGCAGGACCGCTCCGACCTCGACGAATTCTTCACCGCGGCAGCACAATCCGACGACCCGTACGGTTGCGTGATCGAGTGGATCGACCACTGCGCCGAGCAGGCGCGGCTACCGATCATTGCGGGACTGATGGCGGCCGTCGTCGAACGCTGCCACCAGGATCCTGTGTTCGCCGAGCTGGTCACCGGCACCGAGACGCTGACGCGCGACGGGATTGCAACACTGATCGAGAAGGCCGAACGCATAGGCCAGCTGGAGCCGACCGCGTCACCGCACCTACTCGCGGGGTGGGTTCTCGTCCTCGTCGACGGCCTCTACAGCCGGCTCAGCGAACTCGGCTACGACCGCGACCTGCAGCTGAGTAGCTTGAAGACCATGGTCGCCGACCTACTCGGTTACCGCGGTGACGCCACGGCGAATCGGATCAGGGCAGTGCCGCAATAAGTTTGTCGATCTCGACGCGAGGGCCCGTGTAGAACGGAATCTCTTCGCGCACATGCAATCTCGCTTCGGTCGCCCGAAGTTCGCGCATCAGGTCGACGATTCGGTGCAGTTCGGGTGCCTCGAAAGCAAGAATCCATTCGTAATCGCCGAGCGCGAAGGAACTCACCGTGTTCGCGCGAACGTCGGCGTAGGCTCGCGCGGCCTTGCCGTGATCGGCGAGCATCTTGCGACGCTCGTCGTCGGGCAGCAGGTACCACTCGTAGGACCGGACGAACGGGTAGACACAGATGTAGTTGCCCGGCTCCTCCCCCGTGAGAAACGCGGGCAGGTGGCTCTTGTTGAACTCCGCGGGCCGGTGCAGCGCGACGTTGCTCCAGATCGGAGCACTCACCTTGCCGAGCACGGTCGTCCGCCGGAAATCGGCGTACGCAGCCTGCAACTCTTCGATGTTCTCCGCGTGCGTCCACAGCATGAAGTCGGCATCGGCGCGCAAACCTGCAACGTCGTAGATACCGCGGAGCACGACACCCTTGTCGGCGAGGCCTTCGAAGAAGACCTGCGCATCCTTGATCGCCGCTTCCCTGTCGTCGCCGAGTTGACCCGGCTGGACCTGAAAGACAGAGAACATCAGGTATCGGATCGTCGAATTGAGTGTCTGAAAATCTAGGCGTGCCACGCACACCATCGTGCCATGACGGCTAGTGCACAGCAGCCAGCAGGCGTGCCGCAGCGGCAGACCCCGCCGAGATGCACGCAGGCACGCCGACCCCACGCAGGAACGCACCCGCCACTTCCAGTCCAGCGACGTCGGCAAGGCCCGATTCGATCTCGCCGACCCGATCGAGATGGCCTGGCAGGTACTGCGGGAGACCACCGGACCAGTGTTGGACAACCGCGTCCACAGGAGTCACCGACACACCTGTGACGGTCGCCAGATCTTCCGTGGCTGTGGCAATCAGGTCGGCGTCGCCGGCATCGGAGACCGAATCGCCGTAGCGGCCGAAGGATGCCCGCACGAGTGCGACGCCACGTTCGGCGAGGTGCGGCCATTTCCGGCTGGAGAACGTGAAAGCCTTGGCCCGCAAGGCTTCTCCGGTCGCAACAAGCACGCCGGAATGCTGCGGAAGGTCGATGCCTGCAGGAAGTGCCAACCCGACGAGCGCCGACGACGCCAGCGGTATCGCAGCCGCAGCGGCCGCCGCGGAAGGGGCGACGGCGGCGAGCAACCGCCCGATCGCAGTTGCAGGCAGCGCAAGGACTACGCCGTCGAACCTGCCCAGCGGCTCGAGCTGCCAGCCGGACCCTGACCGCTCGATCGAGCGCACGGTCATGCCGAGTTCGACGACTGGATCGGCGGCAGCGAGCAACGCGTCGAGCAGCACCGCGTAGCCGTCGCGGATCCCGCCGAACACCGGACCCGGCATCGGCGGTGGCAACGCCTGCACTACGGCTTCGGTGAGGCTTCGCGCACCTGCGTCGAGCGCGGCCGCCAAGGTCGGCAACGCCGCCCGCACGCCGATCGACGACGACAGTCCCGAGTACACGCCGCCGAGCAGTGGATCGACGGATCTGCGTACGACCTGCTCACCGAACCGGTCGGCGACGAGAGAACCGACGTCGACATCGCTGTCGCGGTCCCACCGGAAGGGCGTCGCGGGTTCGGCATCGATCCTCGCCAGCGTCGCGTCGTCGACAAGTCCTTCGACCGCGGCGCGGCTGGAAGGAATTCCCATCAACGTCGCGGTCGGCAGCGGGTGCAGGGCACCGCCTGCCCAGACGAGCGGCCGCAGTCCCGCGGGATGTACCAACTGATCAGCGATGCCAAGCTCCGCGAGCAGGTCTGGAACCTCGGGTCGGCGGCCGACGAACGCCTCGGCGCCGATGTCGATCACGCCGTCGCCAAGTGGAACGGTCCGGAGTTTGCCGCCGATCCGATCCGACGCCTCGACAAGGGTGATCGTCGCAGTAGGCCCAAGGGCTTGCCGCAGCCGATACGCCGCGACCAGACCGGAGATGCCGGCCCCAACGACGGCAACGGACGTCACAACGAGTGCACCAACTCCACCGTCGCCGTGATCACCCCGGGATCGGTCTTCGGGAGCACACCATGCCCGAGGTTGAAGATGTGACCGGTCGCGCCGAGGGTCAACGCTTCGTCGCCCTCGCTGACGATCCGTCGCACCTCGTTTTCGATCGATTCGGTGCCCGCGAACAGCACGGCCGAATCGAGGTTGCCCTGCAAGGCTTTTCCTGGTCCGACGCGTCGTGCGGCCTCCGGAAGCGGTATCCGCCAATCGACACCGACGACGTCGGCGCCCGCCTCCCCCATCGATCTCAGCAGCTCTCCGGTTCCGACGCCGAAGTGGATCTTCGGAACTCCGGAGGCAGCCAGCTCTGCGAAGACACGTTCACTGTGCGGCAGCACGAACTCGCGGTAATTGGCGAGTGACAGCGTGCCCGCCCACGAGTCGAAGAGTTGGATCGCGTCGACGCCGGCGTTCACCTGCGTCTGCAAGAACGTGATGGTGATATCTGCGAGTCGACCGAGCAGCGCGTTCCAGGTTTCGGGATCGCTGTGCATCAGCGCTTTGGTGCGTTCGAGATTGCGACTCGGACCGCCCTCGATGAGGTAGGACGCCAGGGTGAACGGGGCGCCGGCAAAACCGATCAACGCGGTGTCACCAAGTTCGGCTGTGAGGAGTGTGATGGCTTCGGCTATCGCACCGACCTCGCTCGGGTCCAGCGTCGGCAAGGCAGCGACATCGGCCTTCGATCGGATCGGATTGGCGACGACAGGACCGACACCAGCGACGATATCCAGATCGATACCTGCGGCTTTCAGCGGCACGACGATATCGGAGAACAGGATCGCGGCGTCGACGCCGTGCCGACGGATCGGCTGCATCGTGATCTCGCAGACCAGTTCAGGGGTGAAGCACGACTCCAACATCCCCACATCTGCCCGGATAGCCCGGTACTCGGGCAGTGATCGACCGGCCTGTCGCATGAACCAAACAGGTCGGTGGCTGGGAGTTTGCCCGGTCGCGGCTGCTAGAAACGGCGAATCCGTCAGCTGCCGACGTGTGGGGTAACCAGCGGTATGCCCGCGCTGAACGGGGCTCATATCTGCTTCTCGCTCATCATCGCCATGCTCTCATGAATCGGCGCGCCTCCATGCGCGGGCCGACGTGCGGGTCTACCGTGCGACTTTGTGACGACGTCCGGATCCGCCGCTGAACCGGCACCTTTTCGTGCCGCAGTCGATGCGATGGGTGCTGCGACCGTCCATCCCGGTATCGAATTGGGCCCGATTCGCCCACCTCAACGGCTTGCGCCGTTCTCCTACGCGATCGGTGCAGAGGTCAAACACGTCGAGACCGAGGTCGTCCCCGAGCAGTCCGAAGGCGACGCGTTCGGCCGCCTGATCTTGCTGTACGACCCCAACGGCGACGAAGCCTGGAACGGCACGCTGCGGTTGGTCGCCTACATTCAGGCCGACGTCGATGCCTCCCTCGCAGGTGATCCGCTGCTGCCCGAAGTGGCCTGGAGCTGGCTCGTCGATGCGTTGGAAGCACGAAACGAACCGCTGAACGCGCTCGGCGGAACGGTGACCGCGACGAGTTCGGTGCGCTACGGCGATATCGCGGGTCCGCCGCGGGCGCATCAACTGGAATTGCGCGCGTCCTGGACGCCGACCACCGTCGAACTTGCGAGTCATGTCGAGGCATTCGGCGAGGTTCTCGCCTATGCGGCGGGCCTGCCACCTGCGGGAATTACGGAATTGAGGGCCTGAGGGCCTAACGGCCTTGTGAGTCTTTTCGGAGGTCCTGGCCTCCGAAAAGACGCACGAGCGGCGTAGCCGCACAAAAAAGCGGGCGAAGACATCGTCGTCTCCGCCCGCTTCTGCGCAGCGCATCCGGCTGTCGAGCTCGTGCCGGAGGTTCGCTACCCGAAAGTCTTAGTTCTTGAACGCGTCCTTGACCTTCTCGCCAGCGTCCTTGAGGTCGGCCTTGGTCTGGTCGGTCCTGCCTTCGTTCTCGGTGCTCTTGTCACCGGTCACCTTGCCGAAGGCTTCCTTCGCCTTGCCGGAAACGTCTTCGGCTGCATTCTTGGCCTTGTCGATTGCACTCACTGGTGAATCCTCCTCGCTTTGTGGCAACCCCTGCCGTACTGCGGGGCATGGAGTTCGAATACCCCTAGCTGCAACCGCTAAACACACACAATCCGAAATCGAACTTTTTCGGCGGGTTCTGCGGCACGATTCAGGGGTCCAACCACGCATTTTGCCGTTTCGATAGCAAGAAACTAGAACACGTTCTAGTATGTCTGCATGGAACGCCTCAGCGGCTTGGATGCCAGCTTCCTCTACATGGAAACGTCGACGCAGCTACTGCACGTCTGCGGCCTGATCGAACTCGACCCGTCGACGATTCCGGACGGCTACTCCTTCGACGCACTCAAGCACGAACTCGGCGCTCGTGCGCGCACGATTCCCACGTTTCGCAGGAAACTCCAAGATTCGGCGTTCAACCTCGATCATCCGGTGTGGGTCGACGACACCGACTTCGATATCGACCGGCATTGCCATCGCGTCGCCGTTCCGGCACCCGGCGACCGTGCAACCCTCGCCGAGCTGTGTGGTCACATCGCGAGCCAACCGCTCGACCGCAGCCGACCCCTGTGGGAAATGTGGATCATCGAGGGACTGGAGGACGGTCGCATCGCCGTCATGTCGAAGATGCACCACGCAGGCGTCGACGGCATCACCGGTGCCAACGTGATGTCGCAATTGTGCGGCTTGGAACCCGACGCACCGACGCCGGCAGACTCGGGCACGGCGTCCATCGGCGGCGCAAGCTCGGCCGAGATCGCGGTCGGGGGGTTGTTCGCCTACGCGTCCCGCCCGATCAAGTTCTTGAAGGTACTACCGACCGCTATGACTGTGCCGCAATGGATTTCGCGCGCCCGCCGCGGCGAAGCAATGCCGGCGCCGTTCACGGCTCCGCGCACCTCGTTCAACGGAACCATCACGGGTCACCGCAGCATCGCCTACTCGCAACTCGACCTCGCGAAGGTCAAACTCGTCAAGAACGCCTTCGGCGCAAAGGTCAACGACGTCGTGTTGGCACTCGTAGCGAGCGCACTGCGGATGTACCTCGAGGACCGCGGCGAGCTACCGGACACTTCGCTCGTCGCCGTCGTACCCGTCTCGGTCCACGCCAAGTCGAACCGGCCGGGCACCAACAAGGTGTCGAGCATGTTCTCCCAATTGCGGACCGACATCGACGATCCGGTCGAGCGGCTGCAAGCCATCGCCGAGGCCAACGTCGTATCGAAGCTGCACCAGGAAGCACTCGACGCCAACATGCTGCAGGACTGGACGCAGTTCGCGGGCCCGGCGACCTTCGGCGTCGCGATGCGGCTCTACGCGAAGCTGCGGCTCGCCGACCGACATCCGGTGATCCACAATCTCGTCGTGTCCAACGTCCCCGGACCGCCGGTCCCGCTGTACTTCCTCGGCGCCCGCGTCACCGGCATGTATCCGCTCGGGCCGGTCTTCCACGGCGCGGGTCTCACCATCACGGTGCTGTCGCTCGAGAAGCACCTCAACGTCGGACTCATCGCGTGCTCCGAACTCGCGCCCAATCTCTGGTCGCTCGCCGATGCCTTCCCCGAGGCCCTCGACGAACTCGTCAAAGCCGCGCGCGCGAAAGCACGGAAGCGCAAGCCGGCATCAGCCCAGAACTGAACACCTCCGCCTCCATGACACACGAGGCGTGTCCGCAATCGACTTCGTAGGACGACGCACCGGCGATCTGCCGCGCCAGCCAGCGCTGCCGTTCCGGTTTGATCGCACGATCGCGGGCGGTCACGACGACCGAGGTCGGCACGTCGATGTCGCCGACCCACGCACTCGAATCGAACTTGCCGATCGCGGCGGTCGCAGCTGCCATGGCACCGTAGCGAGTCTGCCGGAATTGCTCGAGTGCCCACTTTCGGTCGGTGAGCGGTGCCCCACCGTCCACGCCGGGCAGCGCACCTGCGCCCAGGTTCAACGCACCGACAGCCCGACCGAAGGCGTCCATGAAGATCCGCTCCCGCCGGACGCCACGGAAACTCGACGCAGCTGCGCACAGCACCAGTCCGGCAAGTCGATCGCGGTGTTGTTTCCACACCAGCTGACCTATCAGCGATCCCATCGAATAGCCAACGGCGACAAAGCGATCCACGTCGAGATAGTCGGCAACCGCGGCCACGTCGTCGGCGCAGTCCGCCAGAGCGAAACGCGGCGAACGAATGCCTCGGCCGTGCCAGCGTTGATCGAAGACGACGACGCGACCTTTGCGCGAAAGCCGCTCGAATACCGGGTACCACGTGAGGATGCCGGTGCACGTGAGCGAATGCAGCAGGATCATCGTCGGTCGGTCGCTCGCGCCGTCGTCGGAGTCGATCAGGTAGGTACTGCCCCTGCCGGGCAACTCGATCATCGTGCCCGTTGGGACGGTTCCGACGGGCGCGATCGTCGCTAGGTTCACCATGACCGCCATCGTAACTAGAACACGTTCTAGATGCACGGGTTCGTCGGAACCCGAGGGGTCTTCGGCCCGACCGCCGGGCAACGTAAGGTTCACGTCTATGTCAGACACCAGCAGCACGCTCGACGGCGAGCCCGATACGCCGGCTTCGGTGCCGCTGCTGGCGCCAGCCGACGGCGTTCCCGACGTGCTCACGACAGCCGACGAGATCGCCGCTGCAGCACAGCGTCTCGTAACCGGCACCGGGCCCCTCGCCGTGGACGCAGAGCGTGCCTCCGGCTTCCGCTACTCCAGTCGCGCGTATCTGATTCAGCTGCGGCGAGCAGGGGTCGGCACCATCCTCGTCGACCCCATACCGACCGCGAAGGATCTGGAACCCCTCGCCGAGGCGATCAACGACCTCGAATGGGTGCTGCATTCGGCCGACCAGGATCTGCCCGGCCTCGCCGAACTCGGTCTGCGCCCCGCGCGACTGTTCGACACCGAACTGGCCGGGCGTCTGGCCGGCTTCGAACGCGTCGGACTTGCCGCAATCGTCGAGCGGACCCTCGGCCTCGAGTTGCGCAAAGGCCACGGCGCCGCGGACTGGTCGACCCGGCCCCTCCCGCCGGAATGGCTGAACTACGCGGCTCTCGATGTCGAGGTGCTACTCGAGCTGCGGGACAAGATGGCCGAAGAGCTTGCGGCACAGGGTAAGACAGACTGGGCGGCGCAAGAGTTCGAGCATGTCCGGACCCAGGGTCCACCGACGCCGAAACCGGACCGTTGGCGCCGGACCTCACAGATTCACACGCTGAAAAAGGCGCGCCAACTGGCTACGGTGCGGTCGTTGTGGCAGGCGCGCGACGAGTACGCCGCGTCCCGCGATGTCGCACCAGGCCGAGTACTGCCCGATGCGGCGATCATCTCGGCGGCCGTCGCCGACCCCACGTCGATCGAAGATCTCCGCCGACTCCCCATCTTCGGTGGACCGCGGCAGCGCAAATCCTCGCGGTTGTGGCTCGACGCGGTCCGCGCTGCACGCGCGCTCCCCGAGAGCCAGTTGCCGCCGACGAGTCAACCGTTCACGGGTCCGCCGCCGATCAATCGATGGTCACGCCGCAACCCGGAGGCAGCCGCGCGGCTCACCGCGGCGCGCGCAGCGATGGCGAAGGTCAGCGAAAGCGTTGCCGTCCCGGTGGAAAATCTGCTACTTCCCGACCTGCTGCGTCGCCTGTGCTGGGACGGGATCGCACCGTCGACAGACGATCTCGAACCCGCGATCGACGCCTTCCTCGCAGCAGGCGGCGCGAGACCGTGGCAGCGTGAACTGGCTGTGCCCGTGCTCGCCGCAGCGTTGGCCGAAGCAGCGGCAGCACCTACCGAGACGCCAACGAAGACCGAACCGGGGCCGACCGAAGCCTGAGGCTTCGCCTGCGTCAGGCCCCTGCTGCGAAACCTGCGATACGGCGAACGATGTCGTCGACCGACAGACCCAGTTCAGCGAGCACCTGAGCACGCGAGGCGTGGTCGAGGAAGCGTTGCGGCACACCGAGATCACGGCACGGCACATCAACGCCCGCGGCACGCATGACTGCGGAGACCGTGGACCCGATGCCGCCGTGGACACCGCTGTCTTCCAGGGTCACGACCAGTCCGAAATCTTCGGCAAGCTTGACGATCGCCTCGGGAATAGGAAGCACCCACCGCGGATCGACGACCGCGACCGAGACACCCTGTTCGGCGAGCCGATCCGCGGTCTCGCAGGCAAGCGAGGCGAAAGGTCCGACAGCAACGATGAGGACGTCACCTGTCGATCCCTCCGGCATCCGCAACACGTCGACGCCGTCGATTCGGTCGATGGCCTCGACACTGTCGACCACCGCACCCTTCGGGAAGCGAATAGCGGTCGGTCCGTCGTTGACGGCCAGCGCCTCGGCAAGTTCTTCGCGCAGCGTCACCGCGTCGCGTGGAGCGGCAACGCGCATACCGGGGACGATGCCGAGCAATGAGAGATCCCAGACGCCGTTGTGGCTCGCTCCGTCGGGACCCGTCACACCGGCTCGGTCGAGTACGAGCGTCACCGGCAGCTTGAGCAGCGCGACGTCCATCAGCAACTGGTCGAACGCACGATTGAGGAAGGTCGAGTAGATCGCAACGACGGGATGCAGGCCGCCGAGCGCGAGTCCGGCAGCCGAGGCGACGGCTTGCTGTTCGGCGATACCGACGTCGAAGAAGCGGTCGGGGAAACGATTGCCGAACGCGGCGAGTCCGGTCGGGCCTGCCATCGCAGCGGTTATCGCGACGATGTCCTTGCGGCGCTGCGCCTGCTCGATCAGTTCGGCGGAGAACACCGACGTCCAGTCCGGCGCAGCCGTACTCGTTGCAATGCCCGTCAACGGATCGATGACGCCACACGCGTGCATCTGATCGGCTTCGTCGTTTTCGGCGGGCAGGTAGCCCATGCCTTTCCGAGTGACCGTGTGGACGATCACGGGACCGCCGAAGTCCTTCGCACGCCGGAGTGCGGCTTCGAGCGCGGCCTCGTCGTGACCGTCGACCGGTCCGAGGTACTTGATACCGAGATCGGTGAAGAGCACCTGCGGACTCATGGCGTCCTTGAGGCCGGCCTTGATGCCGTGCAGCACCGAGTAGGTCGAGACGCCGACCCATGGAATTCGCTGCAGGAAGCGGCGGCCGCCGTCGAGAATGCGCTCGTATTCGGGTTGCAGCCGGAGAGCGGCGAGTCGGTCAGCGAGACCGCCGATCGTCGGAGAGTAGGACCGTCCGTTGTCGTTGACGACGATCACCACCGAGCGATCCTTGCCCGCGGCGATGTTGTTGAGAGCCTCCCAACACATGCCACCGGTCAGCGCGCCGTCGCCGACGACCGCGACGACGTGGCGGTCCTGGCCGAGCAGCTGAAAGGCCTTCGCGAGTCCGTCCGCGTAGGACAACGATGCCGAGGCGTGCGACGACTCCACCCAGTCGTGGCTGCTCTCGGCTCTGCTCGGATAGCCGGACAGTCCGCCGCGTGTACGCAGCGAGTCGAACTTGTCCTTGCGACCGGTCAGGATCTTGTGGACGTACGCCTGATGCCCGGTGTCGAAGATCAATGCGTCTTCGGGAGATTCGAAAACCCGGTGGATCGCAAGAGTCAGTTCGACGACGCCGAGGTTCGGGCCGAGGTGGCCGCCGGTCGCGGAGACCTTCTGGACCAAGAAATCGCGGATCTCCGAGGCAAGCTCGGTCAGCTCATCTCGTGTGAGCCCACGCAAATCTGCGGGCTGGTCGACCCGGGCAAGAACACCCAACGAACTGCTCCCTCCGGACGCACCTTGACTACGTACCAAGTCTACGGAGCCTCATGTGTACCCGATGCGCCCGACGAGCGCGTCCACCCATTATGCCGGACAATAGTGAGAAGGCTCATAGTCAGCTTCGCCTAAGGTTCGACCATGCCGAATGTAGTCGACGACATCGTCGCCGAGGTCGCAGCGCTGTGCCGAGAGAACCGCGACGGAGCGGTCGCCGACTACATCCCGGAACTGGCGTCGGTGCCCGCGGACGAGTTCGCGCTCTGCATCGCGACCACCGATGGCTACGTCTACGAATCAGGTTCTGCACGAACCGAATTCACGATTCAGTCGATCTCCAAACCGTTCACGTACGGCCTTGCCCTCGCCGACAACGGACCAGCCGCGGTAGCCGCGAAAGTCGACGTCGAACCGTCCGGCGAACCGTTCAACGAGATCAGTCTCGACCCGGTCACCGAGCGTCCACGCAACCCCATGATCAACGCCGGAGCCATCACCTCGGCCGCCCTGATTCACGGCGCCGATGTCGCGGAGAGATTCGAACGAATCAGACGGTGTTATTCGCGTTACGCCGGGCGCGAACTGACGATGAACGACGCCGTCTACCACTCCGAAGCGAAGACCGGACACCGAAATCGCGCCATCGGGCACATGCTGCGGTCGTTCGGCATCGTCACGGGCAACCCCGACGACGCGGTCGATCTGTACTTCCGCCAGTGTTCGATCGACGTCACCTGTCGCGACCTCGCGCTGATGGCCGCGACCATGGCAAACAACGGAATCAATCCGGTGACCCACGAGCGCGCCCTGGCAACCGAGCAGATCGAACGGGTGCTCAGCGTGATGACGACCTGTGGGATGTACGACGCGGCGGGCGATTGGGTAGCGCGCGTTGGCCTGCCTGCCAAGAGCGGCGTCGGCGGTGGTGTGCTTGCGGTGCTGCCCGGCCAGATCGGGATCGCGGTGTACTCCCCGCGGCTGGATGCACACGGCAACAGCGTGCGGGGCGTACAGGCCTGCAGCGAGCTGTCCAAGCGACTGGAACTGCACTTCATGCACGTCACGCGTGCAGCACGATCCGCGATTCGGTCGCAGTACACGATCGCCGAGGCGCCGTCGCGGCAACGCCGCACCGACACCGAACGCACCACCCTCTCGCAGTTCGGCAACCGCGCACGCATCTACGAGTTGCACGGCGACCTGTTGTTCGCGGGCGCCGAGACGGCGGTCCGTGAGATCACCGATCACGGCGACGACCTCGACGCGGTTGTCATCGACATTCGCCGCATCGACGACGTCAGCGCCGTCGCCAACCGAATGATCGCCGACATGCAGGCAGCCCTGAACGATCGCGGCTGTCGAACCGCGCTCGTCGATCCCGACGGAATGCTCGGGCGAACGACGTCGAGCGTGCTGATCGACGATCCGGACGGTCGCGTATTCGTCGACATCGACGCCGCAGCGCAGTGGTGCGAAGACGTCGTACTCGACAGATATTGCTTCGTGGATCGCCAACCGAAGAGAGTCGACCTGGCGCGACACCCGCTGCTTGCGACGCTGACCTCCGAGCAGTTCGAACGATTCGCCTTGGAGATCGAACGGCGCACGTTCACGCGAGGTGAGGTCGTCGTTCGACGAGGTGAGCAGGCCAGTGGAATTCACTTCCTCCTCGAAGGCCAGATCAGTTCCACTCTTACCGATGCACAGGGCAGGACCAGGCGGGTCGCGACGCTGTCCCCCGGCATGTCGTTCGGCGAGATGGCACAGTTGGTAGCGGAGCCCTACCTTTACGACGTTCGGGCCGACTCCGCGGTCCAGCTTGCGGTCCTGCCTGCCGAACGCTTCGCCGACCTGACGGCGTCGGCACCGGGACTGAAGCTGGCGCTGCTGGAACGTCTTGCCGCCGGAGCGTACGCCCAGATGGACTCGGCGATCCGGTCGATCGCGCTGCGGTCGGGCGGTTTCTGAAAACTCCGTGGCGCGTTCGAGCTGCAAATGTATACGATGTCAACAAGTTCTCATTTGTCCTATTCCGTGTCGGTGGCGAGTGAGAGGCTTGGGACCTGGCACACGAGAGGGGCGGACGACCATGAGCAGTCTCGCGATCGAAACCGAAGGGTTGATCAAACGCTTCGGATCAAACACAGCGGTCGACGGTGTCGACCTCGCCGTGCAGCGCGGCGGGGTCTACGGGGTTCTCGGGCCGAACGGTGCGGGTAAGACGACCACGATCCGCATGCTTGCGACTTTGCTCGCGATCGACGGCGGCCGCGCGACGGTGCTCGGCCACGACGTGGCGACCGAAGCGGAAGAGGTCCGCGGAAAGGTTGCTCTCACCGGACAATTCGCATCACTCGACGAAGATCTGTCGGGTACGGAAAACTTGGTTCTGCTCTCCCGGCTCTACGGCTACTCGTTCCCGGCGGCCCGCGCACGCGCAGAGCAGCTGCTCACGGCGTTCGATCTCGTCGAAGCCGGACCCCGCCAGGTCAAGACCTTCTCGGGGGGCATGCGCCGCCGCATGGATATCGCGGCGAGCATCATCGTCACCCCGGAACTGATCTTCCTAGACGAGCCGACCACCGGGCTCGATCCCCGCAGCCGAAATCAGGTCTGGGAAATCATTCGGGCTCTCGTTGCAGGCGGAACGACCGTCTTGCTCACCACGCAGTACCTCGACGAAGCCGACCAACTCGCCGATCGCGTCGCGGTGATCGACCGAGGCAAAGTCATCGCCGAAGGCACAACGGGCGAACTCAAAGCGTCGGTCGGTGCGGGCGCGCTGCATGTCAGGGTTGCCGACAATGCTCGGCGCGGCGACGCCGCACACCTGCTGCGAAATCTGCTCGGCGTCGACGTTGTCGAAGAATCCGATCCCGCCGCTCTCACCGCGCGAGTCGACGATCCGCTCGTCGTCGCGACCGCACTTCCGGCACTCCACGAGGCGGGCATCGCTGTCACGACGTTCGCACTCGGCCAGCCGAGTCTCGACGAGGTGTTCCTCGCCCTGACCGGTAAACACGCCGATCCCGAACCCGAGCTCGACGACCTGAAGGAGACGGCGCGATGACCGCCACCAAATCCGCGGGCGCCTCGCCTTCGTCACCGTCGGCTCCTGCCCTCACCGTTGCCGATGTCCTGCAATCGGGGCCACGTCCACCTGCACCCGGACCACTGTCCACATCGCTGTCGTTCGCATGGCGGGCATTGCTCAAGATCAAACACGTCCCCGAGCAACTCTTCGACGTGACGATGTTTCCGATCATGTTCACGCTGATGTTCACCTATCTCTTCGGCGGCGCACTCGCGGGATCGACCAACGCATACATCCAATATCTGCTGCCCGGGATCCTTGTGCAGACCATCGTCATGATCACGATGTACACCGGGCTGACCATCAACAAAGACATCGAGAAAGGTGTCTTCGATCGGTTCCGTTCGCTGCCGATCTGGCGCCCGTCCCCGCTGGTGGGAGCGCTGTTCGGCGATGTCGTGCGCTACATCATCGCCATCACGGTTTCGCTCGTCCTCGGCCTGATCATCGGCTTCCGTCCGCAGGGCGGAGTGTTGGGTGTTCTCGCAGCCGCCGGCCTGCTGTTGATGTTCTCGTTCAGCATCTCCTGGATCTGGACGATGTTCGCGATGTTCCTGCGGACCGAGCAGGCGGTGATGGGGGTCAGCATGTTCATCCTGTTCCCGCTGACCTTTGCGAGCAACATCTTCGTCGACCCGGTGACCATGCCGGGCTGGCTGCAGGCATTTGTCAAGGTCAACCCAATCAGCCATCTCGTCAGCGCGACGCGCAGTCTGATGCAGGGCACGACAGAATTCCGCGATATGGCCGCAGTGTTCGGCTGGAGTGCGTTCTTCGTCGTCGTCTTCGGCACGGTCACCATGCGGCTCTACAACAAGAAAAGCTGAGTCAACTCGACAGCACGACCAGTTCCTGTGTCGCTCGTGTCATTGCGACGTAGTGGTCGACGGCTCCCTCGATGCCCGCACCGAACGCATGCGGGTCGATCAGAACAACCAGATCGAATTCGAGTCCTTTCGACAACTCGGGTGTGAGCGACCGAACGCGCGGCGACGGATGCGCCGACGCGCTGATGTCCGTGCTGATCACACAGGCGATCCCGTCCGCATTGGCACCGAGCCAGTTGTCGACTGTCGCGTCCAGTTCCGCAGTGGATCCGTACCGCACCGGAACGCCACTGCTCCGGATCGACGTCGGCACGTTGGCGTCGGGGAGCACAGCCCGGATGACGGGTTCTGCTTCGATCATGATCTCTTCCGGCGTCCGGTAGTTGATGCTCAGTGACGCGACCGTGATTCGGTCGAGCCCAACTCGCCCGAGGCGCTCCTGCCACGTCTCGGTGAAGCCGTGCCTCGCCTGAGCTCGGTCCCCGACGATGGTGAAACTCTTCGACGGGCAGCGCTGCAACAACATCTGCCACTGCGCGTCGGTGAGCTCCTGAGCTTCGTCGACGACGATGTGCTCGAACGGTCCGGCCAGCAGATCCGGTTCGGCGGGCGGCAGCATGTTGCCTTCGGCAAGAACGCTGTGCAGGTGGCCACCACGAAACATCTGAACCAGACCCTCACCATCGTCGGCGTCGATCAGGTCGTCGATGACGATCGCCCGACGCTCACGTTCGGCAGCGAGGAAGGCAGCCCGCCGACGCTGTTGCAGTGCCGCATCCGGGTCGCCGAGGCGCTGTCGAGCGGCGTCGAGCAGCGGCAGGTCCGACACCGTCCAATTCTTCGCATCGCTTCGCTGTAGCTGTCGAATCTCGTCCGCAGTGAGCCACGGCGCGCACGTCCGGAGATAGGCAGGCACCGACCACAGGTCCGCGACGAGGTCGGCCGCTTCGATCAAGGTCCACGCGTTGTCGAGTGCGGTCCTTAGTTCGTCGTTGCGCCGCAACGCCTTCCGAACCTGATCGGCCGGAGTGTCGCCGTCGTAGGAGTCCATCAGGATTGTGAGCAGCAGCTCCCAGATCTGTTCGCGCGCCTCGTTGTGCGGCGTGCCGGGATCCGGCGCGTCGAAGGCTTCCACCCAGTCCTCGGGAGTGAGCCAGTGCTCGGTCCAGTCGGTCGCGACGATCATTTCGTTTTTCGGTGGTTGTTCGTAGAACTTCACAGCGGTCTCGATCGCCTCGACCATCCGCACCGACGACTTGAGCCGCGCCACGTTGGAATCTGGGTCGACCCTCGCGGTGGCGCCCTCGACGACGAGGTCGCGCAGGGTGCAGGTCTGCACGCCCTCCTCCCCGAGGCTGGGCAGCACGTCGGCGACGTAGGCCAGATACGGCTCGTGGGGTCCGACGAACAACACGGCACCGCGGTGGTGGCCGAGCCGAGGGTCCGAATAGAGCAGATAGGCCGAGCGATGCAGCGCGACAACACTTTTACCCGTGCCGGGTCCGCCGTCGACGACGAGGGCGCCGCGCGATCCGGCGCGAATTATCGCGTCCTGATCGGCCTGGATGGTGCCGAGCACATCACGCATCTTGGGTGACCGGTTGCTGCCGAGGCTGGCAATGAAGGCGGACTGGTCGTCGAGTGCGGCGTAGTTCTCGTACCCGTCCGTGAACTCCTCTGTGAACACCTCGTCCCAGTAGTCGGTGATCTTCTCGCGTGACCAGCGATACCGCCGGCGGCTTGCCAGACCCATCGGATTCGCATGTGTCGCACCGAAAAACGGCTCAGCTGCCGGGGAACGCCAATCCACCAGGAGCTGATTGCCTGCGGCATCGAGTAGTCCGAGGCGTCCGATGTACACGGGCTCGTCCGACTCCCCCGCGCCGACGATGCGCCCGAGACACAGATCCAACCCGTAGCGCCGCAGTGCACGCAACTGACCGGTCAACCGGTGCACCTGCATGTCTCGGTCCATCGCCTCCTGACCGACGCCGCCCGGTGCTTTTCGTTCGATCTCCAAACGCCGAGTCAGGTCCGCGATCGACCGTCTCAGGCTGTTCTCGATTGCCGCGAAATGCCGCTCGTCGGCGGCGATCAGTGTCGGATCGGCCTTACCGAGGTGGTCGGGTAGATCGAACACGCTCGAAACGGCGTCACGTGGCTCGTTGCTCGACAAAGACACCTGCATTCGCGGCCCCCATATCCGTAGACAGTGCTTACGGCGGGTAATTCTGAGGGACGACCGGGGTCTTGCGGCAAGCCCCCGGGTGCGCTATAAGTTGAAAGTGGAAGGAATGCAGTTACCTCCTTCCACATTCGTGTGGCGGCTGTTCGAGCTCGTTTCTAGGCCGCGAGGAACCGATCGATATGTGGCCAGGTTGTGTCTTTCGCGCCTGGACCGGCAAGCACACCGAGGTGACTACCGGGCACGGCTTCGAACTGTACCGACGGCGCGCCCGTCAAGATGTCGAGCGCATGCCGCGCGGAGGCCTGCGTCGTGATGGCGTCGGTGGTGCCGGCCAGTGCCAGCACGGGGACGGTGACGTTCGCAAATTCGATTGTCCTGTCACCGAGTTGGAGACGGCCCTTCGCGAGATCGTTGGCGAGCATGATGCGTCCCCACAGTTGCCCGTAGAGCCTGCCCGGATAGCCGGGCATCTGACCCATGAACCGCTCGATGGATTCCATGCGAGCCATCGCCTCGGTGTCGTGGAGATTGCGTGCGATGAACCAGGGCCGTTTGA
The DNA here is from genome assembly GCF_043944905.1 of Antrihabitans spumae. NCBI lineage: Bacteria > Bacillati > Actinomycetota > Actinomycetes > Mycobacteriales > Nocardiaceae > Antrihabitans > Antrihabitans spumae. The sequence continues at coordinate 148,290 of NZ_JBIMSN010000060.1, read as the reverse complement.
TCTCACGCTCGAGTGCAGTCGCTCGGAAGCTGGCTTGCACCACCGGCGCCGGAATGCCGCCGAAGAGACGGTTGAACATGGTGCCTTCGATACCGCCGGTGACGCGGCTCAACACTCGATACGCGGCGACCGAGGGCAACTTGCTGTAGTCGAGCGGTGTCGCGACCGTGACGATCGAGCGGATGGGGAGGTCGTCGTGAGCTGCCGCGCTCAGCAGCGTCATCGTCCCGCCGAGGCACCACGCAACGACGTCGACCGGCTCGCCGCCGTTGTCTTCGGACACTTTGCGGATCGCGTTCGGGATGATGTCGTCGATCCACTCCTCGAAACCGAGGGTGCGGTCTTCCCAGGTGATCGTGCCGTAGTCGATGACATAGGGGGTCCGGCCGGAACTCTGCAGATGCTGCACGACACTCTGGCACGGCCGCAGGTCGAAGCACGTGGCCGGCGCTGCCAGCGGCGGAACCAGCAGCACTGCCGACCCTCGCGGCGCGTCGGTGTCGTACCGACGTAGTTCCCGATGTGGCTCGTCCCAGATCACCGTCGACGGGGTCGCGCTGTAGGGCTCGACGCCGTCGCCGACGAACAACGACCACGCATTGCGTGCCGCCTTGTCCAACGTGGCTACCGCACTCACAGAACCGCTCCTCGCATCTCGGTCGTTCCGGGCTGCAGAATTCTCGCATACCCAGTACCGCGAGTATCGGCTACTGTGACAAATTCAACTCTGGCGTCAGCTGGCCAGCCGTGTGAGCTTCACCCGCAAGCCGTCCTTCGGACTCGGCAGCGACGTTCTGTCCCACGGAGTTTTGTAACCGGGTTCCGACGACCATTCGAACTGTCGAAGAACCTGATGCATAACGGCTTTCACCTGCATGCCGCCGAAGTACTGGCCGATGCACTTGTGCACGCCTGCCCCGAACGGCACCCACGCATGTTTGTGGATCTTGTCTTCGCGTCGCTCGGGCGAGAAGCGACCTGGATCGAAACGGTATGGGTCCGGCCAATATTCGGGCATGTAGTGGATGAACTGAGGGTTGACCATCACCTGCGTTCCGGCTGGGATGAAGTGTCCGAGAACCTCGGTGTCGGCGAGCGCGGCGCGCGGCATCTGCGGCAGCGGCGTCAACATTCGCAGCGACTCCTTCATCACCAGATCGAGCGACGTCAGTTGTTCCTGACTCGCGAAATCGACCGACGACGATCCGAGCGCCACGCTCTCCGCACGGCAACGCGCCTGCCATTCAGGGCTTCTGGCGAGATAGTCCATCATCGCGGTCATGGTGATCGTCGTGGTGTCGTGCGCGGCCATCAGCAGGAAGATCATGTGATTGATGACGTCGTCGTCGGTAAAGCTGTGCCCGTCTTCGCTTTCCGCGTGACACAGCGCCGTGAACAGGTCGTCGCCCGAACCACGCCGCTTTGCGGGCAGTTGCGCTCGCAGCATCTCTTCGAGCACTTTCCTCGCCCGGAGGCCCCGAGACCACCGCAGGCCAGGCACCGGAAAACGCACGTATGCCGTACCCGCTCGGACGCAGTCGATGAAGGCGCGATTGATGCGGTCGGCCTGCGGACCGAGGGCGGCACCCATGAAGGTTCGTGTCGCGATGTCGAGGGTGACCTGTTTGATCGCCGGGTAGCACTGGAACGCGTCGGATTCGATCCAGCTGGACACACCCTGTTCGATCGTCGGGTTCATCGCGTCCAGATAGCCGGCGAGGCGGGTCTTCGTGAACGCCTGGATCATGATCCGCTTGTGGAACAGGTGCTCGTCGGCGTCGAGCAACATCAGGCCGCGCGGGAAGAACGGACCGATCAGGTAGTCCCACGCAGGTCCACTGGCGAATTGCTTGTTCCGATTTGCCATCGGAACATCCCACGCGTCCGGCCCGAGCAGCACAACCATCTCCCGGCCGAGGGCATTGGTCCACGACACCGGGCCATAACGCTCGTAGCGCCTGTTCGCCCATTCGAGCGGTCTGTGAAAGATGTCCAGCGATTCGCCGATCAGCGGGAGCCCGCTGTTGCCCGATATCGATTGCAGTCCTGAATCTGTCGGGGCGTGGGCAGGACCTGACGTCAGAAAGGGGGTCACCATTGACTTCACCTCGGCGTTCGCGTTAGTTGACACTGAGTCGTGTCAACTTGGTTACGATCGTGAACTTGACACGGCGATATGTCAAGATGTTGTTCATGGCCACCGTCGTACGACCGTTCCGGGGCGTCAGCGCGCAGGATCGTGTCGCCCAGCGGCGCGCGGACCTCATCGAGGCCGCCTTCGACGTCGTGGGCGACGGCGGGCTCGCCAAACTGACGATGACCGCGGTGTGCGAACGGGCAGGCCTGACCCAGCGCTACTTCTACGAACAGTTCGACAATCGCGACGATCTCGTCAACGCACTGTTCGACGAGGTCTTCGAGCAGTACTTCGGTCGGGCGCGGGTCGCAGCGGAAGGTCAACCGCCCGACCTGCACCTACGCGCACGCGCAGCGATGGAGGTGTTCGTCGACTTCTTCGCGACCGACCCACGCAAAGCGCGCGTCTTCGCCGAGTCGGTCGCCACGGAGTCAGCGGCGAAACACAAAGCCGAGTCCGTACGCAGATTCGCTGAATATGCCGCCGATCAAGCCTTTTCGCTCCTCGGAGCGCTCGACGATCGTGGCCACACACGGGTGAAGATTGCCACGTCGATCATCGTCGGTGGGTTGACCGACACCGCCGCCCAATGGCTCGCCGGCTCGATCGACCTCCCCCGCGACGAATTCATCGACGAGATCGCGCTGCTTTTCGTCGTCGCCATCGAAGCGGCCTGCCGGGTGCGCTGAAGGCGGCTCCGCCGCTCGTGCGCACTTTCGGAGGGCGGAACCGCCGAAAAGACTCACGAGCCGCGGAGCGGCCTACAGGGTGTGGGCCTTCCACTCCTTGGGTGTCTGTTTCGCGAACGCGACAGCGACGACCATGAGGCTATGGAAACTGACGGTGTCGGCGACTTCGCACGTGCCGACGTCGAGTACTGCGGTGAGCGCTACGCACTCGACGTCGACGCTGTCTTCTACGTCGGTCGCGACGCCGACCTCTCGATCGACGACAACCGCTACCTCCACCGACGCTGCCTGTCTATCCACTACGAGACCGGGATGTGGTGGCTCGCCAACGTCGGCAGCCGGATCCCCGCGAAAGTGTCCGAAGCAACCACGGGATTCGCCGCGCTTCTTGTGCCGGGAACTCGAATTCCACTGGTGTACGGCATGACGACGGTGGTCGTCGCGGCGGGACCGACGACCTACGAATTCGCGATCGAAACGTCGAGCGCTGTCACGAACCCGACACCACCACCACACCGATCCGGTGAAACCACCATCGGCGCACCGGCACTCACCGCGGCACAGCTGGCGTTGATCGTCGCGCTCGCCGAACCGCTGTTGCTGCGCGACGGTGTCGACGCGAGCGCGATACCGAGCTCGGCGCGCGCGGCCGAGCGGCTCGGCTGGCCACTCACCAAGTTCAACCGCAAACTCGACAACGTCTGCGACAAGTTCGACCGCATCGGCGTCAGCGGATTGCGCGGCGGCCCAGGCAGATTGGCGTCCAACCGACGCGCGCGGCTGGTCGAGTTCGCCATCTCGTCCCGGCTGGTCACCAAGTCCGATCTCGGCTCGATCGACGACCAGCGACGCTTGTGCCTGGGCCTGCAGCACTCCCCCCGCACCAGCGCACGCGCGGTGGCCTAGCGCGTCAGCAGTCCGACGACCTCAACATGGTGGGTCAGCGGAAAGGCATCGTAGGCACGCAGATCGGTCAGCCTGTAGCCCTGCTCCTGGTAGAGCGACACATCGCGGGCGAAGGCGGCAGGATCGCACCCGATGTGGACAACTCGCTGCGGATTCTGTTGTGCCACAGCGGTAACGATCTCCCGCCCCGCTCCGGACCGCGGCGGATCAAGGACGACGACCTCCGGCGCTCCGGCAACGTCGGCCAATACATTCTCGACCCGCGCCGCGTGGAACTGCACAACCGCCAGATCGGCCAACGCCGCCTTGCCGTCGCGGACCGCCTCACGCGAAGACTCAACGGCCACAACGGTTCCCGACTCCCCCACCTGATCGGCGAGCCGAGCGGCGAAAACTCCTGCGCCGCTGTAGAGATCCCATGCGAGGGCGCCTGCGGACGCGTCGGACCATTCGGCGACGACCGACGAATACGCCTCGGCCGCACCACGATGCGCTTGCCAGAAGCCGACAGCGTCCAACTCCCACGCCCGGCCACCGACGCGCTCGACCACTCGACCCGTACCCATCGCGACGCGCTGGGCTCGCGGCGTATTCGTGGCCGCGCGACGCGCCATCGCACCGCGACGCCCCGGACTGCGCCGACCCGTCCCCGACACCCGGGCGGGCGACAACTCGACGACGTGGCGAACTCCGTCGCTGTCGACCGCGACAGCGAGTTCGGCACCCGGCCGCCAACTGCGCTCGGCCACGCCGTCCATCGCACCCGAAACCGGCTGCGGGCAGCGTAGATCGGCAAGCACGGAGCCGCTGCGGTAGCCGTGGACCCCTGCCTGACCGTGCTCGTCGACAGCGAGGCGGACCCGGGTTCGCCATCCTCCGCCGTCGCCGGTTCCAGCAAGCACGCCGACCTCGACGTCGCGCTCGATGCCTGCAATTCGGCGCAACTGCTCGGCCACGATCGAGGCTTTCATGCCTCGCTGTGCCGCCAACGTCGCGTGGGAGTAGTCGCAGCAGCCTGCCCCACCCGGACCGGACACCGGACACAGCGCGGGCACGCGGTCCTCGGATGCTTCGACGACGTCGACAACGTCGGCACGGCAGAACGATCCGCCGCGGTCCTCGTTCACCTCGGCGAGCACCAGTTCGCCAGGCAAACCGTGCCGGACGAAGACCACCCGACCGTCGTGGCGTGCCACGCAGAAGCCGCCGTGCCCAGGATTGCCGAGACGCAGCTCGAGGCGACGGCCCCGCCAGGATTCACTCAAGGGGGGTCACTTGTCCTGATAGCCGCGGCGGATGGCACCGGGGGCGTCTTCCCAGCCCTCCAGCTTCGCCCGCTCCGAGGACGCGAGCTGCCAGGGCACGCTGGTGACCATGACGCCCGGCTCGAACAGCAGCCGGCCCTTGAGCCGCAGCGCACTCTGGTTGTGCAGCACCTGCTCCCACCAATGACCGACGACGTATTCGGGGATGAACACCGTCACGACGTCGCGCGGCGAATCCTTCCGGAGCCGCTTGACGTAGTCGAGGACAGGCTTCGTGATTTCGCGGTAGGGCGACTCGATCACCTTCAGCGGCACCGCGATGTCGCTCTTCTCCCATGCGCGGACCAGTGCTCGGGTATCCGGTTCGTCGACGTTGACCGTGATCGCTTCGAGGGTGTCCGGTCGCGTCGCACGTGCGTAGGCGATCGCACGTTTGGTCGGCATGTGCATCTTCGACACCAGCACGATCGAGTGGGTCCGGCTCGGTAGTACGCCGTCCCATTCGGTTTCGGCGAGTTCACGCGCGACGGTGTCGTAGTGCTTGCGAATCAACCGCATCAGCCCGAAGATCGCGCCCATCGTGACGATGGCAATCCACGCACCGGCCGCGAACTTGGTGATGAGCACGATGACGAGGACGGTTGCCGTCATCGTCAGGCCGATTGCGTTGATCACCCGCGAACGTTGCATCTTGGCGCGCTGTTCCGGCTCGGTCTCGGTGCGTAGATGCCGCGTCCAGTGCCGGATCATGCCGGTTTGACTCAACACGAACGAGACGAACACGCCGACGATGTAGAGCTGGATCAGCTTGGTGACCTCGGCACCGAACAGAACGACGAAGGCGATCGCGGCACCGGACAGGAAGAGGATGCCGTTGCTGAAGGCCAGACGGTCACCGCGGGTGTGCAGCTGCCTCGGCAGAAAGCGATCCTGAGCGAGGACCGAACCGAGGACGGGAAAACCGTTGAACGCCGTGTTGGCGGCCAGGACCAGGATCAGCGCGGTGACAGCGGCGATGAAGAAGAACCCGATGCGGAAATCGCTGAAGACGGCTTCGGCGATCTGCGCGATCAACGTCTTCTGGTGATACCCGTCCGGTGCGTTGGTCAGCTGCGTATCGGGATTGTGCGCGTAGATCACGCCGATCTTCTGCGCCAGGATGATGATGCCCATCAGCAGGATGATCGCGATGCCGCCGAGCAGAAGCAGCGTCGTTGCGGCGTTGCGAGACTTCGGTTTACGGAAGGCCGGGACGCCGTTGCTGATCGCCTCGACACCTGTCAGCGCGGCACAGCCCGACGAGAACGCCCGCGCGACGAGGAAGGCGAACGCGATCCCGGTCAGGTGCTCATGCTCTCCGGTCAGTTCGAACCCGGCGGACTCGGCGCGAATATCTTCGTCCAGCACGTAGATCCGGAACAGACCCCACCCGAGCATGAAGAACATGCCGACGATGAAGGCATAGGTCGGGATCGCGAACGCCGTTCCCGACTCGCGGATGCCGCGGAGGTTGATCGCGGTGAGCAGGACGATCGCAGCGACAGCGAACAGCACTTTGTGTTGCGCGACGAACGGAACCGCCGACCCGATATTCGACGCCGCCGCCGACATCGACACCGCAACGGTGAGGACGTAGTCGACGAGCAACGCACTGCCGACCGTCAGCCCCGCCGTCGGTCCGAGGTTGGTCGTCGCGACCTCGTAGTCGCCACCGCCGGAGGGATAGGCGTGCACGTTCTGCCGGTAGCTCGCAACGACCACGATCATCACAGCGGCGACGGCGAGACCGACCCACGGCGTGTAGACGTAGGCCGACAGCCCCGCAGTCGAGAGCACCAGAAAGATTTCTTCCGGCGCGTAGGCGACCGACGACATCGCGTCGGAGGCGAAAACAGGCAGCGCGATTCGCTTCGGTAGCAACGTGTGGCCCAGTTTGTCGCTACGGAAGGGTCTACCGAGCAGCAGCCGCTTTGTAGCGGTCGTGAGCTTCGACACCGGGAAAGCGTAAGCCGTAGGGCACAGTCGGTAGCGCGCAGCCACCGCACGACGTTCGATTGCGTGACAAGCGGGCAACACCTCGGTCCGGAACGGCGCCTCCGCGGTCTAATGGGCGTACGGTTGCCAGCCGTGGGAACAGCCGACCCGCGCTGGAAGACGAAGAAGACGAGGAACGGGGTTCTGCGTTGTACGTAATCGTGATGGGTTGCGGACGAGTGGGCTCGTCGCTCGCCGGAGCCTTGACTCGAATCGGACACGAAGTTGCTGTGATCGACCGCGACGGAAGCTCTTTCCTACGGTTGGGTCCCGACTTCAAGGGTCACAAGGTCGTCGGAATGGGTTTCGACCGTGAGGTTCTCGTCAAAGCCGGGATCGAAAAGGCCGAGGCGTTCGCCGCGGTGTCGTCCGGCGACAACTCGAACATCATCGCCGCGCGGGTAGCGCGCGAAACCTTCGGCGTCGAACGTGTCGTCGCGAGAATCTACGACGCCAAGCGTGCCGCCGTGTACGAGCGACTCGGCATTCCGACCGTCGCAACGGTGCCGTGGACGACGGACCGATTCCTGCACACGCTCATCCAGGACACACAGATCACGAAATGGCGGGATCCCTCCGGGGCGGTCGCTGTGGCGGAACTCACGCTGCACGAAGACTGGTTCGGGCACGCGGTGAGCGAGCTAGAGACTGCAACGGGCTCACGAGTCGCGTTCATCGTCCGCTTCGGCGAAGGTGTGCTGCCGAAGGGCAAGACCGTGATTCAAGCCGACGACACCGTCTACATCGCAGCTGTGTCGGGGACGGTCGGTGAGGCGGTCGCGCTGGCGAGCAATCCGCCACCCGCGGACGCCTGACGCCATGGCGACGACAATCTTGACCACGACAATCGAGGAAGCCCGCAGATGAGAGTCGCAATTGCAGGTGCCGGAGCCGTCGGTCGGTCGATCGCACGAGAGCTCGTCCGCGCCGAGCACGAGGTGATGTTGCTCGAGCGTCAGCTCGACCACGTCGACCCGAATTCCGTTCCCGAAGCGCGCTGGGTGCACGCCGACGCCTGCGAGCTGGTGTCGCTGGAAGCAGCGAAGCTGCAGACCTACGACGTCGTCATCGCGGCAACGGGTGACGACAAGGCCAATTTGGTTCTGAGCCTGCTGGCCAAGACGGAGTTCGGCACGCGGCGCGTCGTCGCCCGCGTGAACGACCCGCGCAACGAATGGCTTTTCGACGCCTCGTGGGGCGTCGATGTCGCGGTGTCGACGCCGCGCATCCTTGCCTCCCTCGTCGAGGAAGCCGTCTCGGTCGGCGATCTGGTCCGCTTGATGACGCTGCGGCAGGGCCAGGCGAATCTCGTCGAGATCACCTTGCCCGCCGATACCGGCCTCGCGGGTAAGCCCGTGAGAAAGCTGTCGCTGCCGCGCGATGCGGCCCTGGTGACCATCCTGCGCGGCGGCAGGGTCATCGTCCCGGAGAAGGACGATCCGCTAGAGGGTGGGGACGAACTGCTGTTCGTCGCCTCCGTCGAAGTCGAGGACGAACTCCGCGCCGCGGTTGGGCTCTAGGCCTAGCAGGCTCCTGCCAGCTCGCGACCGAAGACGAGGTTCGACGTCCGCAGCTCGGCACGTAACCGGTTGAGGGCACGGTGCTGCATGACTCGCACGACGCCTGCGGTGGTGCCGAGGGCGTCGGCTGTCTCGGCTGCGGACCAACCCAAGACGACGCGCATCATAAGAACTTCTTTGTGTTTCTCCGAGAGAACGTCCAGCAGTTCACGGAGGTGAGCCCGCTGCTCGCCTGCGAGTGCCCAGTCTTCGGGTCCGGGGTCCTCGCAGATACGTTCCGGGATCTCCTCGACCGTCTGTAGGGGATGCGACTGTGCGCGGCGTCGGGCATCGGAGACCTTGTTGGAGGCGATGCCGTACACGAACGCCAGAAACGACTTGCCCTGATCTTCGTATCGTGTGATCGCTCGGATCGTGGCAAGGCAGATCTCCTGTGCCACATCGTCTGCCGTCACCTGAAGCTCGCCAGGTCGGCCGAGACGATTGACGCAGTAGCGCCGCATCAGCGGATGAATGATGCGGAGGATTTCGCCGACAGCGACACGATCTCCCGACGCGGCAAGCGGCACCAACGCCTCCAACGCGTTGGTCGTCTCCACGTCAGCCATCTCGAAGCCCCCTGGTCGCCCGGTTCGATCGCACACCCGAAAAATTCGAGGTACGGATCGATCCTCTAGCGAAGGGTCCGACGCAACCAGGGACCCCAGGGTGAGAAAGTTGCCACCCCTAAGAAGTGGGGTCTTCCGCGTGTCGCGCTGCCGACTTCCCGTCGGTCGCGGTGCCGGGTTCTTCGGCGGCCTCCGGCTCCGGCGCGGTCAGTCGGTCGGCACGGCGGGCTGCCCACACCGACACCGCAACTGCCGCAGCGGCCAACGGCCAACCCATCGCAATTCTGGCGACGGCGAGCAGACCTTCTTGATCGGTGTTGTAGAAGTGCTGCTGCACGAGATAGCGGGCACCGAATACGACGGCCCACGCGGCGGTCGCGATGTCGTACCCACGCACTGCTGCGCGGCTCTTGCGCCAGCCGTTGCCATGACCGTTGAGAAAACCCCACACGACGCCGACGAGAGGCCAGCGCACGAGGATGGACACGAGGAACGCTGCGCCGTAGACGAGGCTCGCGTAGATGCCGAACAGGAAGTAGCCCTTGGCGTCGCCTGTGCGGTAGGCGATGAACGCGCACACGCCGACGCCGAGGAAGCCGGAGATTGCCGGCTGAATGGGATCGCGGCGATACAGCCGCCACACGAGAATTGCTGCTGCGACGCCGAGCGCTGTCCAGATCGCGGCCTGTAGGCCCCACAACGAATTGGCAGGAACGAAAACGAGCACGGGCAACGTCGAGTAGACGAGCCCGCTCACTCCCCCGAGTTGTTCGAGTACGGACTGCTGCTGGCTATCGCTCACCTAACGAGGGTGCCACATCGGCACAATCGAGTCGGCTACTCGTCGCCTTGAAGTTCGTAGTTCGGGTTGTAGATGACCTTCTCGCCACCGCGGTCGCCGACGCGTCCGCGAACCTTCAGTTTTTTGCCCGGTTCGATACCCGGTATGCGGCGGCGGCCGATCCACACTAGCGTCACGGTGTCGGTGCCATCGAAGAACTCGGCCTGCATCGTCGCTCCAGCGGACTGCGAACACGCTTCGACGCTGCGCAATCGGCCCAACATCGTGACTTCGTCGCCACGTACACAGTCGGATGCTCGACAGGCGCCCGAGGCGTCGGCAGAGGATGCCATCTCTTCGGCGTCGACCTGATCGAGATCCTCCGTCAGGCGATGTTTGAGCCGGCGAAAATATCCTGCGGCTGCGGGTGCCATGGTGCGCTCCTGGAGCAATACGTGGCGCGGATCTCGTGCCACTTAGGCCTTCTCAGCGCCACTGTAGACCTATCCGAGGCGGCGAACCACTCGACTGCAGCGCCGATGGAACGCAGGTGCATGATCGAGCGTATGCAGTCTCCTCGGCGACCTCGGTGTGCGGTCGTTCTGCCAGGCACCGGGTCCGATGCCGACTTCGTCGGCCGCGCCTTCGGCCCAGCTCTACGCGGGCTCGACCTGGAAGTCATTGCGGTGGAACCCGATCCGCGGAGTGTCGTCGCAAGTTACGTCGCCGCCCTGGATGCTGCCGTTGCACGATCGGGCCCGATCGTCGTCGGCGGTGTGTCGCTCGGCGCTGCCGTGGCTCTGAACTGGGCAAACGACCGAATCGGCGCGGCGTCGGCCGTACTTGTCGCGCTGCCTGCCTGGACCGGCTCCCCCGACGGCGCACCCGCCGCGGCAAGCGCGGAGTTGACGGCTCGGCTGCTCCGCGCCGACGGAATCGCCGCTGTCACAGCGACTATGCGGGCAGGAAGCCCGCCGTGGCTCGGTGCCGAGCTCGCGAAATCCTGGGCGTCGCAGTGGCCGCATCTTCCCGACGCACTGGACGAGGCCAGCACGTATCGGTCCCCGACACCTGCGGCATTGGCCGCTACCACCGTTCCAGTGGCGCTCGTCACCGCGGTCGACGACCCAGTGCATCCATACGCCGTCGCACAAGCCTGGCACGCCGCTCTACCGGACTCCGGGGTGGCGGAAATCACGCTCGACGAAATCGGAGCAGATCCGTCCGTGATCGGCCGGGCTGCGCTGAAGGCGCTCGCGCAGACGAGTTTTCGCTGGTAGCACCGCTGCACAAGCGCCCTTGCGGAGTGCGGCCTATTTGCGGCCCTATTTGCGCAGCTGTTGCATCGCCGAACCGTCGGCGCCGCGCCGCGGGGCCTTCGGGGCAGGTGGCGGCGCCTGCGGCTGCACCGGCTCGGTCGCCGCCCGCTGCGCTGCTTCGGCAGCAGCCAACTGCTGCTGATGCGCAGCGGCGAGCTGATCTGCCATCTCCTTCGGCAGGTTCACCGGCAGCGGGGTTCGCACAGGATGGGGATCCGTACCGCGCCGGACGATCGTCTCGCGCAGAATCGCGCGAGCTGCTTCGACGAGCGGCATACCTTCGACAACCGAGCCGGCCGGGCCCGCCGCGACGAGACGGACCATCCAGCGATAGCCGTCGACGCCGATGAAGCGAATATCCGCTGCGGCAGTCGACGCGACGAGTTCTCGACCCCACGGGCCGGTCTCGATGCTCACCTTGCCGTTGTCGTCGCGTATCGACTTCGCCAGATCGGCCGTCACATCTCGCCACTGTCCGGGCGACTTGGGCGCGGCATACGCCGCGACGGTGATGCGGCCCTGGTCACCGATGACGAGGTGCACACCTTGCGGCTTGCCGTCCTGGCCCATCTCGACCTGTAGCTGACCACCCTCAGGCATCGGAAGAATCACCGAACCGAGGTCGAGGCGACCCGCGAGGTCTTCGTCGTCTTCGTAGTCGTAGGGACCGTGCTCGTAGTTGACGCCATCCTCGATCTCCTCGGCAAAGTCGCTCGACGCATCCTCCGCTAGGAGATCCGCTGCCTGCGTCTCGTCGGCTGCGCCGCCACGATCCTTGTCGTCACGATCCCTGTCGTCACGGTCCTTCTTACGCTTTCCGAACATGGTTACGCCCCTTTTCCTTGCAAGCTCGCGTGCCCGCCGCTCGACCCGTATCCGCCCGCGCCACGCGTTGTGTCGTCGAGGCTCTCGACCTCGACGAAGTCGACGAGCTCCACCTTCTGAACCACGAGCTGCGCGATGCGATCACCTCGTCGCACGACGATCGGCGTCCGCAGATCGTGGTTGATCAAACACACCTTGATCTCGCCGCGATAGCCCGCATCGATCGTTCCCGGCGTATTGACCACGGACAACCCGGATTTTGCTGCGAGGCCGGACCTCGGGTGAATCAAGCCGACAGTTCCGATCGGAAGTGCGATCGCAATGCCGGTTCCGACGAGAGTTCGCTCGCCGGGTTCGATCGTCACGTCGGCCGTCGCACACAGGTCCACACCCGCGTCGCCGTCGTGTGCACGCTGGGGAATCGCAATATCGGGATCGAGTCGCATCAAGGCGACGGAAGGTACACCGCTCACGTGGTCAAAGAGTACGCGCCGAGCGGCGCCGACTAATCTGAAGCCCGTGTCCAAACAACCTCAGCCCGCTGCGCGAGCCCACAACGGCGAAACTCGGCCGTCGTATTCGGAACGGCTGTGGGTTCCGGTGTGGTGGTGGCCGATCGCGGTCGCTGTGACGATGCTGCTCGCTGCAGAGATTCATATGGGCGCCCCCGGCATTCGGGCGTGGCTGCCGTACCTGGTCCTGCTGCCGCTGCCGATCTGGGTTCTGCTGTGGCTGAGCCGACTGCGCGTCGAGGTCACCACCGATGCGGACGACGGTCGCGAACTACGAATCGGCCGCGCCCATCTACCGGTCGAGGTCATCTCGCGTGCTGCTGTAGTTCCTGGTACGGCCAAGAGCGCCGCGCTCGGCCGTCAGCTCGATCCGGCCGCGTACGTCCAGCACCGACCATGGGTCAAACCCATGGTCGTGGTCGTCCTCGACGATGCCGACGATCCGACGCCCTACTGGTTGATCAGTACACGACATCCGGATCGTGTGCTCGCCGCGCTAGGTCTCGGAACGTCGTCCGAGCCCGAGCACGACAAGACCTGACGCGTGGCCGCACCGCTGGGTCCTTGCGGTTGGTTTCAGCTCTAAGCGGCGCAGTCCATGCAGATCAGTTGGCCGCCGCTGTTGCTTGCGAGTCTGCTGCGATGATGCACAAGGAAACAGCTCGAACAAGTGAACTCGTCGGCCTGCTTCGGAATGACACGCACAGAGAGCTCTTCGCCTGACAGGTCCGCGCCTGGGAGCTCGAACGACTCCGCGGTATCGGACTCGTCGATGTCCACGACAGCGGACTGCGCTTCGTTGCGCCGCGCTTTCAGCTCCTCTAGCGAATCTTCGGATACATCGTCGGTCTCAGTCCGCCTCGGTGCGTCGTAGTCGGTTGCCATGTCGTCCCCTCGTCCTCTTTCGTGTATCCCGATCCGCTGCGGTCGTGCCGAGCGGGCTGCTCGACAACGGACCCGCCGGATCGCCGGTGGTGCCTTTTGCCCTTTGTGTGCTCAACGCATTCCGTACACGGAAAGTGCCCGAAATCAGCACCCAGGAAACCCGACGAGCGTGTCGTCGCGTGTCTCGATCGACCTGCTCGGCACTCCGCGCAAATCGGTCTGGGCCGCCAGACAATAGCGGATGTCGAAGGGGAATAGTGGGTTCACACCCCAATCGATTCGAAACTGTCCGACAATCGTCACCAACAAGCGCGTGCTTCGAGACATTCCACACATCCGGTGACGACGCGCACATGCTCGATGCCCGTCCGGATTGGTCTCGTCGCACCCGCCCGTTAAGTTGTTGGGACGTGCGCGGCGATAGTACAGAACCGCCACGTCGCCAGAGGTCCTCGAGGGAGCCTCGGGCGACTGGGCCACGAAAGGGACGCTGTGGTTTCACTTATCACCGAAGGCCGATCGAAGGATCCGAACGGCAAGCCGTTCGTCCGCAGGCGGCGGTTGCCATGGGTCGTCATGGTTGCCGTGCTGGCTCTGCTCGGTGCCTTCGTATGGGCTCAGGCGCTCACCAGAGACGAAACCAACACCGCGGCAATGTCCTGCAACAGTCCGAAGATTCCGGCGAGCGCGGAACCGGGCGCGGCCGCTCCTGCGCCGTTGGGCAAGCGGGTCGGTGCGTCCCGACTCAAGGACGTCGAGCCCGCTGCTCTCTCGGCGACGAAGGCCCGCGTGTTCAACGCGAACGGCGAGCGCGGCCAGGCCGCCCACATCGCGTCGCAGCTCAGTGACTACGGCTTCGCGAGCGCGCCGGACGTCCAGGTCGGCAACGACCCCGTCTACGTCGATCAGAACATGGAGTGCTCGGGCCAGATCAGGTTCGGCCCCAACGGACTTGCGGCGGCTGCGTCGTTGCAATTGGTCGCCCCGTGCTCGGAACTGATCGAAGACACCCGTCAGGACGACACCGTCGACCTCGCACTCGGGACGTTGTTCAACGACGTCCGCCCGAACAGCGATGCCGAAGAGGTGCTCCGCTCCCTGAAGGACCCGCCGCCCGGAGTCGAGCCCGCACCACTCGACATCGATCTGCTCGCGGCTGCCCGCATCGCGAAGTGCTGATCGACGGCGTTCAGTCGTTGGGTATCGCGCGATAGGCGTCCAACCGGGTCAGCAGAACGACGAAGTCGTCGGCGATACCGGGCGCAACCGCGAGCGTGACCTCTCCCGCGTCGCTCATCGTGTCGGCGCTCGGGACGTGTACACGCGCGCCCGCCTCCGACGCGATGAGTGCGCCTGCCGCCCAGTCCCACGGGCTCAGTCCGTGTTCGAAATGTGCGTCGACGAGCCCGGCAGCGACCATACACAGGTCGAGCGCTGCCGAACCGATCCGGCGGATGTCGCGAATCTGCGGTAACAACTTGGCGATCAACGCGCCCTGCTCCTCCCGTCGCCGCGCGCCGTAGCCGAAGCCTGTAGCCACCAGCGCGAAGTCGACGGTGTCGACGTCGTTGCACCGCAATTCCGCTGTCGACCCAGCACTGTCCGTCCGGGTCGCACCGTGGCCGAGTGCCGCGGCATAGGTGAATTCACGCGCCACATCCACGACAGCCCCCGCGACGGAGTGCCCGTCCACCTGCGCGGCAACCGACACCGCATACGCGGGAACTCCGTAGAGAAAGTTCACGGTCCCGTCGATCGGATCGATGACCCAGCGAACGCCGGCCATCGACTCGGAGCCGCCGCCTTCCTCGCCGAGGATCGCATCGTGCGGACGTAACTCCCCCAACAACGTGCGGGCGACCTGCTCCGTTTCGGTGTCGACAACGGTGACGGGATCGGTCGGTGTGCTCTTCGACTGGACCGAGTCCGGTGCGTCGGCCAGACGATGCGCGCCGACCCCACCGAAGACTTCGGGCCTACGTGTTCGCACGTGGTGTGCCGCGACCTCGGCTACGCGAATTGCGATCGACCGCAATTCGAGGGGATCGACAGTCGTGTTCGTTGTCTCGTTCTGCGCTGTATTTGCGTGTTCGGTATTCGGCACTTCTCAATCGCAGCACAGAACCACCCCCATGCGCATTAATGTTGGCCGCGACCGGGTCTGGACCGACTGAGATGTGGGCCACAGCTCTCGATCGCCGACCTGTTCCCGCTGTCACCAGGAGTGCGAAACAAATGGCCACCCAAGCTGATCTCAGTTTCGGTATCGATGTCGGTGGAAGCGGAGTCAAGGGCGGGATTGTCGACCTGTCCACCGGCGAAATGACCCACTATCGCCTCAAGATCGAGACACCACATCCCGCTACACCGGAGGCCGTCGTCGCGACCATCGCGAAAATCGTCGATCAGGCCGACTGGGACGGCCCGGTGGGGGTCACCCTGCCGTGTGTCGTCACCGGCGGTGTCGCGCGCACCGCGGCGAACGTCGACAAGGCGTGGATAGGAACCGACGCACGAGCGCTCATATCCGAAGCGCTCGGCGGCAGAGCAGTCGCCGTACTGAACGACGCCGACGCAGCAGGCCTCGCCGAAGACAAGTACGGAGCAGGCAAAGAGGTCGAAGGGGTCGTCATTCTCGCGACCTTCGGCACCGGTATCGGCTCCGCGCTGCTCAATCGCGGCGTACTTGTTCCGAACACCGAATTCGGCCACATGGAGGTCGACGGGATGGAAGCCGAGCACCGGGCAGCAGCGTCGATCAAGACCAAGAAGAACCTGTCGTTCGAACAGTGGGCCGAAGAGGTCAGTTTGGTGCTCTCACGCTACGAAGCTTTGTTGTGGCCGGACCTCTTCATTGCGGGCGGCGGGATCAGCCGCGACTCCGAAACGTGGATTCCGTTGCTTACCAACAGAACTCCCGTCGTTCCAGCGACTTTGGAGAACACGGCCGGGATCGTCGGCGCCGCAATGGCAGCGCAGATCGGCATCACGCCGTAGCGTTGAGAAGTTGGTCGTTACAATGGTGGGTGCCCGGCGCCTAGCCGGTGAAACCCGACAGACCTCTCCGCCGGAAAAACCCTCTGGCGTGACGCCGCACGAAACCGTCACGAAAGGGCGTACGTGGTAGCCACGAATACCCGTCAGACCGCCGATCCATCGACCCCCGACGATCCGGCGAACGGAACACCTTCACCGACCGGACGGGCGCCCGCTAAGAAGGTCGCAGCAAAGAAGGCACCTGCGAAAAAGGCACCGGCCAAGAAAGTCGCCGCGAAGAAGGCACCCGCCAAGAAGGCGACCGCTGCGGCCGGTGACGGCCCCGACGCCGATCCGGCCGAGGTCGAAGTTACCGACATCGCAGATCTCGACGTTCCCGAAGGTGATCTGGCGGCGGTCGAATCCGACGTGGTCGAGGTCGTTGCCGTCGGCGCCGAGGTCGAAGAAGACGGCGCGGTCGACGAACCGACGTCGACTGACAAAGCCTCCGGCGACTTCGTCTGGGACGAAGAAGAGTCCGAAGCACTGCGTCAGGCCCGCAAGGACGCCGAACTCACTGCCTCGGCCGACTCGGTCCGCGCGTACCTCAAGCAGATCGGCAAGGTCGCCCTCCTCAACGCGGAAGAGGAAGTCGAACTCGCCAAGCGCATCGAGGCGGGGCTCTACGCCACCGAAAAAATGCGCGAACTGGCCGAGAAGGGAGAGAAGCTTCCGGTTGCACAGCGCCGCGACTTCAACTGGATCACCCGCGACGGCAATCGCGCCAAGAATCACCTGCTCGAAGCCAACCTTCGCCTCGTCGTTTCTTTGGCAAAGCGCTACACCGGCCGCGGCATGGCCTTCCTCGACCTCATTCAGGAAGGCAACCTCGGTCTGATTCGTGCGGTCGAGAAGTTCGACTACACCAAGGGCTACAAGTTCTCGACCTACGCGACGTGGTGGATTCGTCAGGCCATCACCCGCGCCATGGCGGATCAGGCCCGCACGATCCGTATTCCCGTGCACATGGTCGAGGTCATCAACAAGCTCGGTCGGATCCAGCGCGAACTTCTCCAGGACTTGGGCCGCGAGCCGACTCCTGAAGAACTCGCCAAAGAAATGGACATCACGCCCGAGAAGGTGCTGGAGATCCAGCAGTACGCGCGTGAGCCGATCTCGCTCGATCAGACCATCGGCGACGAGGGCGACAGTCAACTCGGCGACTTCATCGAAGACTCCGAAGCCGTTGTCGCGGTCGACGCCGTGTCGTTCACGTTGCTGCAGGATCAGCTGCAGTCCGTGCTGGAGACGCTGTCCGAGCGTGAAGCCGGCGTGGTCCGTCTGCGTTTCGGCCTCACCGACGGCCAACCGCGGACGCTCGACGAGATCGGTCAGGTGTACGGCGTCACTCGCGAACGTATCCGTCAGATCGAGTCGAAGACGATGTCCAAGCTGCGCCACCCGTCGCGTTCTCAGGTTCTGCGCGACTACCTGGACTGAGCGAGTCGCTTCGATGCCGTCGTTGTCGGAGCCTGATCTGCGCGTTGACCGAATGTCACGCGAGATGAGGTTCGACAGCGGCGGCATTCGTGCATCTCGGCCGAGACTGTGCCGGACGACGCCCAGCGCATCAGGTTTGACGAGCGCCCGATCCGGCAATTCCCACGGAGGGTTGCTACGCGAAGCGCCCACTGACGAAGGAGAGTCGATGGTCGAAGCGCAACGCACCTTCGTAGTCGGTAGACCGCTGAAGACCGTGGTCGCGTACTTGCGGGACTTCGCGAACGCGACCGAATGGGATCCAGGCTCGAAGCAGTGCGAACAGATTTCCGACGGTCCGGTTGCGGTCGGTACAGAATGGCGGAACGTGTCGAGCTTCTTCGGTATGGAGACCGAACTGACCTATCGGCTGACCCGCGACGAACCGAACCATCTTGTGTTCGAAGGCCGCAACAAGACGGCGAGCAGCGTCGACGATCTCTCGTTCGTCGCAGTGGACGACAATTCGACAGAGCTGACCTATCAGGCGCACATCGAGTTCAACGGCGTCGCCAAACTGGCCGATCCGGTTGTGGGACTTGGGTTTCCGGGTCTAGCCGACAAGACGGTCGAGCAAATGACACGGACGCTCGAGTCGCTCGAAGCGTTGTAAGTCGAGGGTCCGCGCAGAAGTCAGGAGAACAGCTCACCGATTCGCGACAGCAGCCCGGCAGGTGTCATCGAGGATCCGGCCGATCCTGACCCTGAGCCGGTATCGGGCGGTGCCGCCGCGCAACCGGTGGCTGTCGTTGTCTTCTCGGGGACGAAGTCGTCGCTTTCCGGTCCCAGGATCACCCGGTAGTGCACGACGTGTGTAGCTGCAGCGGGGTTCGGGAGATTTTCGACGGCCTTGAGGTCGACCTGCTTCTCCGTATGGAACGGCGGCTCGATGTCGCGTCGATACGGCGTGGGCGGCGTGCCGTCGGCAACGCCTGCGGAGAGCGGTGGTCGCCTGCCGGTCGGGCCGCTGCCGTAATCCGGACCGGTGAGCGGCTCGTCGTCGATCCAGTAGTCCATCGTGTACGAACGGTTCGTGCGGTTGTCGATCGAGAACGTCACCTTGCAGCCACCGTTGTCGACCGCGTTGGCTTCCAATCCGGGTGGCGCGGCAGACGCGACGCCGGGGAAGAACATTGCAGACGCGCCGACTGTGGCGAGAGCTACAGCCCATCGTGCCGGTGTGGTTCGAAGCATCAGTGATCGATCCCTTCGGAGAGGGGGTAGTCGCCCGACCCTAACAAGGTAAAGGGAACGTGTTTCACATATTCGACAATCGTTGCAGGACAAAGACCTTTCGTCGCCTATGCAGACTTCCGTTCCGAACCGGTCACCATCAGCCTTCGCTTGGGCCGATCCACTCGGGATAGTGAATACCAACCGGCATTGTGGGTGCGATAGTGCCCAGTGGTGCAGACATGTCATTCTCGCCTCGCCTGACGGACATTGGGTAACGCGCTTGAAACCAGCTGGCACAGCCGTCTGGGAGGCGCTCGTATTCGAGATCGAGTTCTTCGACGCGCCACGGGCCGAAGACATTCCAATCCGGCACGTAGCCCCCTGGCGAATCTGCAACCTCCCGACGACGATCAGGCGTACCCGGTTGCCCAGGGTCTTTCGACGGATTCGATAGCCGAACTTTAATCGCGACAACGCCGGGACCAGGGTCGTAGTCCGGCTGCGGGCTGTCGAATATGACGTAGTTACACACGATTGCTGAGAGATAGGAATCCGACACCGACAGTTCAGTGATGTGGTTGAAGTCGGTCCGCGGCAGACCCAACGAGGCCCGACCACGAGGAGAAATGAGGTCGACATACGACCCTCGACGACGCTGACGCTCGGTGTCAATCGCGTCCTCGAACCCCGGAAACGTTTGACGGAGGCCCGCGAAGCGAGTGTAGGTCGCGGCTTCGACGGCAGCACGAACCAACTCGGCGCCCCGATCGAACAAGTCGATGCTGGGGTCGGCCGACCAGATCTCGCTGTATCGCGGCTGCGGTCCTACGCGATGCAAGGCCTTGTCTGTACCGAACCAACCACAGCCGGTGGCGATCAATGTGACGGTCATCAGTACTCCGGCAACACGAATTCGACTGTCAGCCATCGTTACTCACGACATCAACGTATGAATCGCGGATGATGGAATTGAAGCCATACGCGGGATCGGACAGCCTGGAGAACATTGCCGTGAAGTCCTTCAGCCTCTGCTGATTATTCTTGGTCAACCCGGCTACTTCGTCCCACGACCTGAGCTGCTCCCCAGAGAAGGCCCAGGGGAAGTCGCGCCTGAACTCGTCCGGCAGATCTGGAACCGCGCACAAGATGGCGTGGTGATGTCGATCGAAGTTGACACCGCCCAAGGCGGATTCTTCGGGCCCGTCGGGTTCCTCGCCGATCATGGATTCCTTCAGCGAATCACCGCCTGCATCGACCATCGCGTTGATCACGGCGCCATGCGGACTCTTGTCGATTCCTAAGGACACCGCACTCAGCACTGCGTCGTATGCGGACGACTTCCGGTCGTAGGCAGCCTGTGCCTGATCGGCTGTGTCATCGAACTGATCTTGTACCGACAGCATGATTCCTTTGTCCATCTCACCAAGGAGTCGTCCTGCGACAGACAGATGCCCACCTGCCGATGGGTCGTTCGGGTCGAGCGCAAAGCGAGCCTCGGCGGCCATCTGCTCCTCGATCGCTGCCTGTGTGAAGACACTCCCTGCCTCCTCGCCGCTATTCAGCACGGCGAACACATTGGACCCACCTCGGAAATGGTTCTTGTCGTCGGTCAACCATTCGGCTGTGTCGAATCCCGGCTTCGTAGGCTGATCCGCACCACCGAAGTCCGCCATATACGGAGTAAGGCTGTGCGCGACTGTCTCCAGCAATTCCGGATTCACCTGCCCGACCGAAAGTCCATCGGTGCCTTCGATATTCAGCAAGCTTTCGCGGGCTTCGTCGGTGCTCATGTGCTGCGCAACGGTCTCCATGATGTCGCCTGTCCGCGTCGCGATTGCCACGTCACTCGACGACCAACCGTTCTCGATCGTCGCGTCGTTCTCACCGAAGCGGAACAGTGCAGATGCACCGGTACCGTCGTCGGTCCACTGCCTGGTGAGAACGTCGTCGAGGAAGTCCTTACCGTGCTCGGAATTGGAGATGGCATCCAGTACAGCGACCTTGTCGTTGCCTGTTGCCGCAAATATTTCGGACACCATGCTGTTGTAATCCGCTTCCCGCGGTCGGTACTCACCTTGGATCGCAGGATGGCCGTCGATAAAGATGTCCTCGTTGTCCGCTCTTCCACTCTTTTCGTGACCGACTTGCGCATCGAGATACTGACGGCCCACCTCGAGCAGACCCTTGTCGAGCGCACTCCCCACCTTGTAGTCGACATCTGCAGCGCCGGAAATCCGCGCGATTGCCTGATTGTCGTCGACACCGTTGAACGCGATGATCGGCTTGACTGCCGCCGGATCGCTTCCGAACCTGCGCGTCACAAGATCGTCGCGAGTCAGCGATTCGCGAATTTTGTTCGGAAGCAAATGCGGTCCACCTTTGGCAGGCACCGCTGGATCACCGGCGACCGAGGTCTTGATTTTCTCGTTCGACAGAATCTGGAACGAATTCGCCAGTGCTTGCCGCGATTCCGGTGGAAGTCTGTTCATGATTGCTTCGACTTCACGTGGCGTTTTGCCGTCGAGTGCGCGGCCGACCTGATTCAGGTATTCCATTTGCGAAGCCGGTACCGTCGCCGTGTTGCCGGCCTGCAGCGACCCGATCTGCTCGGGAGTGAGCCGCGCCGATTCGATCAGGCGTTGCTGCTGCTCGAGTGTCATGGACGAGGGATTCGTCGCGATCTGCTCGCCATCGGATTTTCCTTGGTCACGTCCGAGCGCTCCGCTACTCGTGAACGCAGCACGGAGGTCGCCGCGGGCGTTGCCGAGATCGGCATCGACCCGCGCGTCGGCCTCCTCGGCAAGCAGGGCGTTGTCGGTGATCACCGCCTGTAGCTCGGAGCGCTGCTTCACTCGCTCGGCACTCGGCTTGCCGACCGTGTCTACGACGATCAGGTCGTCGGTCACGATGTACGCCTGATTCTCGGCAAAGTCGATCGCATGGCGAACATGCTGCAGCGGCGCGTCGACCTCCCCGCAGCCAAGCTTGGCGCGCTCAGCCAGCTGCTCGAGCTTGTCGACGAGCGAATATGCCGTCAGTCTGTCTCGATCGGCCCAACGCTGAGCAGCTTCGGCCGTCTGGCCTTCCCAGTGCTTGTCGTCGTTGACCTTCCCGACAGCGGCAACGTACTGCTCGAATTTCTCTTCGATTCCACGCCCGACGGTGAGCCACGCTTCGCCGAGTCGAACGAGCTGTTGTGGGTCCCACGAATCGATCTGATTGCGATTCAACGTCATACCGTCGGCTCCTCGACAGTCCAGCTCCCGAGCCCGGTGTTGTACGCGTTGACCAGCGCGCCGACGTTTCGTTCGTCCTGGTCCCGGTACTCGCGAGCAATGCCGACCATGACATCGCCGGTTTCGCTCAAGCGCTCTTGGATGGCTGGGATCAGCGACCGGTCGACGAGGTTGTGCGAAATATCAACGGCCACAACGGTAGAAGACATCCCGTCCGGATTCGGAACTTGCGCGGTATCGCCGATCAGATAGTCCACCATCTTGCTGCCGAGATCGTTCAGTTCTCCACCCAGCCGCGCCAGCACATCCAGATCAGCATTCAGCGATGCCACAACTGCCCCCGTTCGATAGCGTCCCGCCGGCTGAGCCGGCTCTAGCCCGTCGTGGTGTTGGACGCGGTTACGGGACGATCGGTTCCATCGGTGGTCGGCCGAACCTGAATCTCGATCGAATGGAACCGATCACGGTCGGCGTGCGTCCAATCCGATATACAGGCCTGCATCTCGGGGTGGCGTCCCCACGCAGCGACACATACGGAGGGTGCGCAGATGGCTCCGAAGGACATCTTCGACTTGTTCGTGGACGCGGACGACAGCACACAGAGCAGCGTGCAGGGTCCCGTTGTTGGGCAGCGCGAGGTGACGGGGCTTTCACGCGAGTGGCACGACCTCAACAGCCAGTACGGCAACAGCTTCGACAATCCGCACGTTACTGCGGACGAAGCTTTCGAGACGTGGTCGCACGAGCAGATTGTCGCGGAGGTCACGAAGATGGCGCCGGCGACGATCAACAGCGCCGCCGACGCCTGGCGAGGGATCGCGAGCGAGGCGTCGACTCTGCTCGATGCATTCCAGTCGAAGGTCGGCTCCGCGCTGTATCGCGGCTGGGAAGGAACTTTCGCCGCCGCTGCGGCACAGGGAATTTCCGATTACCACGGTCAAGCCCGCGCACTTCCGTTGACAACTCAGATGATCGCCAATCGACTCGACGAGGTCGAGAACTTCGTGCGACGAACCATCGCCGCTGTTCCACCCGTACCCGTCGAGACTGCGGCGTCCTCCCCCGCCCTGATTCCGATCCCGGGAGCGGCGAAAGCGGCCCATCATGTCGCCGACGAGTTGGAAGCCCAAGCCCAGCAGGCGTTGATCAGGCACTACAAACCGGGCGTCGTCTCGATAGACGGCCAGACTCCGAGGATTCCGCAGCCATACAACCCGGTTGGACACTGGCAAGCCGAGGATCGATCGGGAGACTCGAACTCGCCGTCGGTCGGAGGTCCTGGATCGGCCGGACCGGGCGGACCGGGCGGACCGGGCGGACCGGGCGCAGCCACGTACCAGGACGACGCCGAACGGCGCAGCGACACAACGAATCCCGCAGGATCACCGGCGTCCAACGACGCGGTGGCCGACCAATCGCAGATCGCAGCGGACACCCCGCTCAGCGGCGGCGCCGACGACCAGCAGTCGGTCCAGCCTACGAGCTCGGTGGACGATCCACTGTCCACCCGACCCACCTCGACACCCGACTTCGACAGGCCGAATCCGAACGGCACTCCCCTGGATTCTTCTCGGCCGAGCTCACCGGGCCCGAGCACGAACCATCCGGGACCCGGCAGCAGTCCCAATCTTGCTGGGCCTCTGCCTGTCTCGCTGTCGCCCGCACCGGGCGCTACGGGCGCTCCGGGGACAGCACCGACCCCAGCCGGCGCACCGGGCGCACCTGCCCCGGGACGACACGGCGCACCGGGTATGGGAGGTATGCACCCGCCGGGCGCTCGCGGCCGCGGCGATGACGACGACGAACACAAGACCCCGAGCTATCTGGTCAACGTGCACAACGGAAACGCGTTGATCGGCAAGATCGACAAGGTCGCACCGCCGGTGATCGGCGAGTGAGCAGCGAATGGCGGGTGACCGGAACCGAGTTCGCGGTTGCGCTGCGCACGGCCGGCCTCGACCGCTTGCCCTACCCCCTCAGATACCGCGAGAACGCCGACACCGGAACGCAATTGCGTACACAACGGTCTGCCGCGGCCGCCAGGCTTGCCGAAGACCAGAACGACGATCTCCGGGCGGCGCTCGAGGTATTTGCCAGGCCCAGCCTTCGAATCGAGTTGTACGGCTTCCTCGGCCCGAACCTTCAGGAGATCGTGCGTGTGCATGCCGCCCTACTCGGACCGACAGCAGTGCTCGCCGTCCAGGACGCCGGCACGACGCCCGACACCGGATCCGACCTCGTCGTTCGTCGTCTGCCCGCAAAGGCCATTACGTCGCGGTTGCTCGAACTGCTACCGTCCTGCGCGCCAGGACGATTGCGCGAGTTGACGATTCACAAATCCGATCTCGACGACGATCGACGCGGCGGGATTCTCACGGCGACCGATCACGTCCGACCCCACGACACCATAACGACGTTCTTCGATCGGCCGCGCACGCTTGTCGCAGAGTTCGGCGCCGCACCAGGCGGTGGCTACGACAACCGATCCGACGAAGTCCCGACGAGCTTTCATGTGATCGACTACGCGAACGACGGCCGCTATCTCGTCCGCAATCGGCCGAATTCCATTGTGGCGCAACCGGCTACGTCTGCAGCGGTAGCCACCGCAGTCGATGCTCTGATCAGCCGGACCGAATGTCGCAGCGGTGCCGAATAGGCGAACCGATGCAACATTCGGTCCCGGTTGACCTTCGAGGACAGAGCGTCGCGACCGATGCTGATTCAGCCCTTCCAGCGCACCGCGGTCGCGGCAGCGAAATCACCGGCGTGTGCAAATCCCGCGAACATCACCAGCGATCCAGGTGCCACCTTCCCTTCGCGGACCGCACGGTCGAACGTGACGGGAATGCCTGCGCCGAAAAGGTTTCCACAGTCTTCGAACGTGTCCGGATGACGCTCCTTCGGGACCTGCAGCGCGTCGCGCCAGTTTCGTAGGAACAGCCGGTTCGGCTGGTTCGTCACGAGCAAATCCAGGTCACTCGACTTCACGCCGATGCGCTTGCACACCTGCGCAGCGACTTCGGGCACGATGCGATTGCCCCGAGCGAGAACTTTCGCGATCTTCGACTCCGTGAAGCCGAGGTGCATCTGCCCTTCGCCTGCCTCCCAGTATTTTCGGGGCGGATCGGCCATCACCGTCATCTGACCTGCGTACTGTGGCAGATGAATCGCTTCGACATCGAGGATCGGTGACTCGTCGGACTTCGTCAGCAGACCGACCGCCGCACCATCGCCGGGGATCGCGGCTTGCGGCAGGGACCTGACCTGGTCCTGCGTGAATACCTGACCCGCACAGTTCTGCGTCGTGACGATCAAAGCCGAACGGGCAGATGTCGTTTCCAGGATCTGCTTGGCGATCTTCATCATGTAGACGAACACCGCGCAGCCACCGTTGTGCAGGTCGATCAACCATTCCGGGTTGATACCGAGCCGGTGCGCAATGTCACCGCCACTGCCGACGATGCCGAGGTCAGGCAACTGGGTGTGGGTGATCAGGACGTCGACCTCGTCCAGAAAGTCGGCACCTTGACGCTCGAACAGTGGCGCGATGGCGGCTTCGACCATGTCGGCAGGCGTCTCGCCCGGCGCGACGTGGTGGCGGAATGCGGGAGCCTTGAACATCACATTCGATGCCTGCTGCCCCGATTCCGCGTACTTGGCGAAGTAGTCCGCGCTGACCCGATCCTTCGGCAGGTAGCTGGATACATCGGCAAGGCTGACAACTGGTTTCATCACTTCATCCACTCGGGCTTGATCGGCTGGCCATTCGTGTGCCGGTATTCGGCGATTGCTTTGAGGTTGCGCAGTTCCATGAGGTGGCCTGCATAGAACAGCTCCCAGAAGTCACCGACCCAGACGGGACGACCCTCGGGCGCGGTTTCCGGGTACGCGTTGCCGTCGTAGTACGGATGGCGGCAGTTGGTCCAGATGACGACCGAACCGGGCTTGTTCAACACCACCTGCGCGTCTATGACGCGCATGAGGTAGATCATCCACAGGTGTTTGCCCTGGTCCCACGCGCAGTGGTAGTCGACGGTGCGAGCGTCGGCGCTGGCAATGGTTCGGGTGTAGATCTTGGTGTGGTCGCCGATTCGGTCGTCGGAGACCCAGAGACCTTCTTCGTCGCATTCGACGAAGTCGCGCATGCTGTAGGTCCACTCGCCGAGACTTCTTGTGTCGGAGAGGTATTCGAACAACTCCTCCGGTGGAACATCGATGTGTTCCTGCACGGTGATGTAGTCGCCGTACACCTCAGCATGGGGGTAGACGGCTCGCGTCATGTCGAGGACGAGCGGCATGCCCTCCTTGACGCTGATGTTCTCGATCCGGTAGACGCCCGGAATCTCGAGTTCGGGCAAGGCGGGCGCAGTCATCGCGGGTGAGCTCCTTCAGCGGTGGCGAAATCCTTCGGACATGTATGAGATCCGACATGGACTAGACAGGATCGGACACAGATGAATACGGACTGGCCGTCGATCGGGTTGAACCCGCGAGAAGAAGTTTTCCTCGAAACTCAGCCCCGAAATTCAGGGCCTGAAAAACGGGTCGACCTCAGCGCCATGGGGATCGGGCTCGGGCCGTTGGAACAGTCGCACCACCGGCTCAGCGAATCGAGCTGCGATCGGGCCGACGATGGCCATCAGCAGCACGTACGCCGTTGCGAGCGCCGCGAGATCGTCCTCGACGGTCCCTGCCGCGACGGCAAGTCCCGCGATCACGATCGAGAATTCACCACGCGCGACAAGTGCCGCGCCGGCACGAGCGCGGCCCATCTTGCCCACGTTCTGATGTGCGGCCGCCCACCACCCGGTCGCGAGTTTGGTCGCGGTCGTGCTGACCGCGAGCACGATCGCCCAGCCGAGTACCGGCGGGATGCTGGCTGGGTCGGTGTTCAATCCGAAGACGACGAAGAACATCGCCGCGAAGAGATCACGGAGTGGCTCGAGCAGTTTCGTCGCGTTGTGAGCGGTCGACCCCGAGATCGCGATGCCGAGCATAAAGGCGCCAACAGCCGCCGACACCTGTAGACCCTGTGCGATTCCCGCGACGAGCAACGCGGCACCGAGAAGCTTGAGCAGGAACACCTCGCGGTCCGCGCTGTCGACGATTGCCGATACGTAGTGCCCGTAGCGCAGCGCGATCAACAGCACGGTCGTGATCACCAGCAGCGCGATTCCGAGCGCCTGCAGACCACCGAAGAATCCGACGCCGGCGAGCAACGCGGTGAGAATCGGCAGATACAACGCCATTGCAAGGTCCTCGAACACCAGGATCGAAAGCACCACCGGCGTTTCGCGGTTACCGAGCCTGCCGAGGTCGGTCAGCACCTTGGCGGCGATACCCGACGACGAGATGTAGGTGACACCAGCGAGTGTCAGTGCCCCGATCGGTCCCCACCCGAGCAGCAACGCGACAACCGCGCCCGGCGTCGCGTTGAGAACGAGGTCGAGAACACCTGCCATCCACGACTTCTGGAGTCCGTTGACGAGTTCGGGTGCGGTGTATTCGAGTCCGAGGAGCAAAAGCAGCAGGACGACGCCGATCTCGGCCGCTAGATGACTGAACTCACCCGCTTCACCGAGCGGGACGAGACCGCCGTGGCCGAAGGCCACACCACCGACGAGATAGAGCGGAATGGGCGACAGACCGATTCGTCCTGCGAGGCGACCGAGTACTCCGAGAGCGAAAAATACGGCGCCGAGTTCGATGAGGGCGAGAGCGGTGTCATCCATCGTGGAACATCCGAACCCCCGGCCAAGCTCTCACCCGTGGGTGAGGATCTTGGCTGCGGCGTCGAGGCCGTCGGTCGTGCCGACGATCACAAGTAGATCGCCCTTGGTGAACGTGAAGTCCGGTCCGGGCGAGGGGTGCAGCTGACCTGCCCGCATGACTGCCACGATCGAGACTTTCGTGCGGGTGCGCATGCCGGTGTCGCCCAGCGTCCGACCGTCGTACGGCGACCCGTCGCCGATCGGCAACTGCCGAGTGTTGATGCCGGGCAGGTCCCTGTGCTCCTCTTGCAACTGCGCGACGAGTTGCGGAGCGCCTAGCAGGTTGCCGAGCACCGCGGCTTCTTCGTTGGACAGGGGAACCTGCGCCGCACAGGCGTCCGGATCGTCGCGCTTGGAGACGATCAGGTCGGTCGTACCGTCGCGATGCGTCACGACACCGATCCGCCGTCCTGACCCGAGTTCGAAGTCCTTACGGACCCCGATACCTGGCAGTGGCGTTACTTCGACGTTCACGAATCGAGCGTATCCCCGGACGGCGCAGAGGGGGTGGAGTCAGGCGAAGAAGAGTTGCGAGGCGGCGTCGCCTGCGAGCAGGAAGCCGACGATCCCCAACGCCCACCCTGCGGCGCTGTCGGCGTGCCGGATCAACAGTGCATCGATCTTGCGAAGCAGCGGCTCGATGCGATCGTGCATGGCGGTCCGTGCGCCGACGAGAAGCAAGGCGGGTGCGATCATCACGACGCAGTAGCCGGCAAGGAGCGGAAGCCATTGCACAGCCGACAGCGGACTCGCGACGAGCAATCCGATCGCGGCCAGATACGGCAACATCGAGAAGAGTTCCAACGTCGCAGCGCTCACGGCGAGGATCGCAAGACCGCGACCCGACGACTGCGAGTCGATGGCACGTTCGCGCCAGCGCGCCACACGATCCGGCTCACCTCGGCTTCGACGTTTCTTCGAGTCGAACCGCCACGACAGCGCGAAAAGACCGACCCCGACCACCAGCTGCGGCACCAGCACGACCGGACTCCGCAGCGACGACTGCAACCAGTCGGTACCGGCTTGCGCCACGAGGACCAAGGCGACCCCGACCACGAAGTAGAACGCCGTGATCGTCGCGAGGTAGTAGGCGAGCATGCGCACCGAAGGTCGTTTCGGTGACAACAGCAGCCACACCGGAACGACCAAGGTTCCGATACTCGTGCTGTCGACCAGAGCGAGGCCGACGAGGCCGAGAACGAGCACGGTTGTCATTGGAACGACTCTCGTCGTGGCAGTACCCGCCGCGCGTCGTGCATCGGACCGATCCAGCCTCATCCTTTCGACGGACTCGGCATCGCTCGGGGCTGTGTTGTGATGGGACGGTGCGACGCTGGTCAGATCTGTCGATAGCAGCCCAGAGCGCGATCATCGCTGTCATCATGTTCGTCTTCGGCGGCATGCTCTACGTCGCAGGTCTGTACCCGTTGTCGACGAAAGCCGCGGATCCGTCGCTTGCGATTCGCTTCGGCGTCCTCGCGATGCTGTGCCTCGCGACCTTCGCTCGACGGCTCGCGCCGGCAACGGCCATCATCGCCGGACTGATCCCCCTCGGCATCGACCTCGCGCTTGGCCCGACCGTACCGGTGTGGCTCATCTATTCCGACCTCGTCTACGCGGTGGCACTGTACGGAACACGTCGGCAATCGCGGGCCGTCGTCGCCGTGTCGATCGTGGGCAGTGTCGTCGGCGTCTGTGCTGTGCTCGCGGTGACCGGCGACTGGCGTTCGGTCGCCATCGCGGTCGCCATTGCGTCCGCCTTCCTCGCAACGCCGATCTGGTGGGCGCTGGCCGTCAGGACACACAAGGAGATCGCCGACGCCGAACGAGCCCGCGCCCACGCATTGACGGTCGTCGCGGAACTGGACCGTCGAGCCGCCATCGCAGACGAACGCAACACGATGGCCCGCGATCTGCACGATGTGATCGCCGGCCACCTCTCTGCGATCGCGATCCAGTCCGAAGCCGCGCTGCGGGTGCAGGAAAGCAACCCCGATTCGATCCCGGAGATTCTGAAGTCCATGCGCGCCAACAGCATCGGCGCCCTCGACGAGATGCGGACAATGATCGGTCTGCTGCGATCCGACGACGTGTCCGGAGAGATCACCGCGCCGCGCCGTCTCGCCCACCTGCCCAAACTCGTCGAATCCGCACGCGTCGCCGGAACCGCCGTCGTCGTGCGCAACCAACACGACGACATTCCGATACCGTCTGCCGTCGACCACACCGCCTATCGCATCGCACAGGAAGCGCTCACCAACGCGATGAAGCATGCCGCCGGCCAGGCCGTCGACATGGAGGTCCGCGTCGACCCGGATCAGTTGTTGCTGACCGTGACCAATGCGGTCACAGCGCGGAACTCCGCGACTGCCGACCTCGACTCACCGCGCAGCGGATTGCGCAACATGCGTGAACGAACCGAACTGCTCGGCGGATCGTTCGCTGCGGGCGAGCGCGCTGGGCGATGGTGTGTGCGTGCGTCGTTGCCTCTCTCCTCACCCATGACACCGACTGAACGGACAGGGACGACATGACCGCCGAACCGGCAGACAGGTCCGTCATCAAGATCCTGATCGCCGACGATCACGCGGCCATTCGGTCGGGGTTGCGGCTGATTCTGGGCTCGGTCGACGGGATGGTCGTCGTCGGCGAAGCAGCTGACGGTGATGTCGCAGTCGCACAGACCAAAGCGCTCCGCCCGGACGTCGTTCTGATGGACGTCCGCATGCCTGGCGTCGACGGCATAGCTGCGACCGCACAGATAACGACGGCCGGCCTTGCCAAGGTGCTGATTCTGACGACGTTCGAGATCGACGAGTACGTCTTCCGAGCCCTGCGGGCAGGAGCGTCGGGATTTATGTTGAAGTCCGCGTCGGCCGACACACTCGTCGATGCCGTCAAGTCGGTCGCGGCCGGTGACGGCGTGCTGGCACCGCAGGTCACTCGGACCCTGATCGATGCCTTCGCGTCGACTGCGCCCGACACGGCGACACCGCCAGGCGTCGCCGACCTCACCGAACGCGAACGCGAAGTTCTGGACTGTCTCGGTGACGGGCTGTCCAACACGCAGATCGCGTCGCGGCTCTACATCCGGGAGA
The DNA here is from genome assembly GCF_043944905.1 of Antrihabitans spumae. NCBI lineage: Bacteria > Bacillati > Actinomycetota > Actinomycetes > Mycobacteriales > Nocardiaceae > Antrihabitans > Antrihabitans spumae. The sequence continues at coordinate 117,013 of NZ_JBIMSN010000060.1, read as the reverse complement.
CGACAGTCAAGACGCACGTGTCGAAGGTGCTGACGAAGCTGGGAGTCACGTCCAGGGTGCAGGCAGCGATCGTCGCGCGTGGTCTTGCGAGCAGTTGAACTCAACCTGGCAGCGGACCGAACGTTCCATCGGCGTCGGGTCGGTATTCGGTGACGGCGGTGACGGCCGCGGTCGGCAGCGGACCGTAGAGGTGCGGGAACCGCATCGACTCGGGATCGGACGGAACGCCTGCCTCCCAGCGCACCGGCGAGGTCAGTCTGTTCGGGTCCAGCCGCAGCAGCACAAGGTCGTTGCGTCCTGCAAAAATTCGGTTCGCGGGTAGGTGGACCTGATCCGGTGCGGACAAATGCACGAAACCTTGAGTGTCGAGAGATTCGGGTCGATGTTCACCCGTGCGTCGCGCCGAGAGCCACTCGTCGAGCGTGCAAATATGAAGCAGTGTGTGAATTCTGCTCCCCACGGGTAAGACTCCTCACAGCGAAAGATTCTGCAATGTTTCGTGTTAGTGACAACACAATGAAACGCCCTCGGGAACAAAGCCTGTCTCCCGAACGTCTGTAAGAGTAGTGCCACCGAACCACCATGGCTCGGAAGGACAGGCCCAGGCCGACGGCGCCAGCCGGAGGCTAGGACGGAGGAGTCATGCCAGCAACACTGACAAGCGCCCCGCTGACCGCTGCGGACCGCTGTGACCGATGCGGAGCCGCAGCCAAGGTACGTGCAGTTTTGACGTCCGGAGGCGAACTGCTCTTCTGCCAGCATCACGCCAATGCCTACGAGACGCGTCTCGTGGAACTCGCGGCGAAGATCGAGTCGGATTCCATTCCGGTCAGCTGATCACTCTTCCCCAACTACCTACAGCGGGCGGCCTCCTTCGGGAGGCCGTCCGTATTTGTCGTCGGCTACGCCGCTCGTGCGTCCTTTCGGCGGGCCCGACCACCGAAAAGACGCACGAGGCGCGCAGCGCCCTACCAGCGACGGAGAGCCGCGATACGTTCGGTGAGCTGGTCGGCGGTGGCGATCGCCGTCGGCGGACCTCCACAGTCACGACGAAGCTCGCCGTGAATGGTTCCGTGCGACTTCCCGGTTCTGTGGTGATGCATCGCGACGAGACCGTTGAGTTCGCGACGTAACTCCGTCAAATTCTGCGCAGCCGCAACCCGCTCGGTCGCCTTCACCTGCGCGACCGACTTCTCCGACCCGACCGCCTGCCGATCGGTCAGCTGCCGATCCTGGCGATCACGCAGCAGGGCCCGCATCTGTTCGGCATCGAGCAGACCCGGCAGACCGAGGTAGTCCGCCTCTTCGTCGCTGCCGGAGAACGTCGCCGTGCCGAACGATGATCCGTCGTAGATGACCTGATCGAGTTCGGCGTCGGCACCGAGCGAGGTGAACGCTTTCTCGTCTTCGCCCGGCTCGTCTTTCGTCTTGTTCGCGTCGGCGAGCAGATCGTCGTCGAACCCGTCCTTCTCGCGATGCGGCTTGCCGAGCACGTGATCGCGTTGCGCTTCCAACTGCGCAGCGAGGTCGAGCAGCACCGGGACCGACGGCAGAAACACGCTCGCGGTCTCACCCGGACGCCTTGTTCGCACGAATCTGCCGATTGCCTGGGCGAAGTACAGCGGAGTTGCCGCGCTCGTCGCGTACACACCGACCGCGAGCCGGGGCACGTCGACGCCTTCGGACACCATGCGGACGGCGACCATCCAGCGTTGATCGCTGTTGTCGAATTCGGTGATGCGATTGGACGAGCTCGGGTCGTCGGACAGGACGACGGCCGGGCGCTCGCCGGTGAGGGCCTCCAACAAGTCCGCGTACGCCCGTGCGTTGGTCTGGTCCGTCGCGATGACCAGTCCACCCGCGTCGGGCATACCGCCCGACCGCAGCTGGCTCAGCCGCATGTCCGCGGCGCGCAGCACTGCAGGAATCCAGTCACCGGTCGGGTCGAGCGCGGTACGCCAGGCGCGAGCGGTGTGCTCGGCGGACAGCGGTTCACCGAGCCGCGCGGTGAATTCCTCGCCCGCACTGTCCCGCCAGCGAGCCTCACCCGAATAGGCAAGGAATACAACGGGGCGAACGACGCCGTCCTTCAGCGCGTCCGAGTAGCCGTAGGAGTGATCTGCTTTCGACCGTTGGAAGCCCGCGTTGTCGGGTTCGTAGGTGACGAACGGGATGGCGCTGTCGTCGCTGCGGAACGGCGTTCCCGTCAGCGCGAGGCGCCGAGTTGCGTCACCGAAAGCTTCGCGGACCGCGTCGCCCCAGCTTTTCGCGTCGCCGCCGTGGTGGATCTCGTCGAGGATGACCAGCGTCCGCCGGTTTTCCGTGCGCACGCGATGTCGTGCGGGGTGCGCCGCGATCTGGGCATAGGTGATGACAACACCGTGATAGTCCGACGATGTCTGTCCGGTCGAGTTGGAAAACCGTGAATCGAGCGCGATACCTGCCCGTGCGGCGGCGTCGGCCCACTGGTGCTTGAGATGCTCGGTCGGCGCGACGACCGTCACCTGGTCGACCGTGCGATCACCGAGCAACTCCGCTGCGACGCGGAGCGCGAAGGTCGTCTTTCCGGCACCCGGTGTTGCTACGGCGAGGAAATCGCGTGGCTTCTTCGACAGGTACTTCGTCAATGCTCGCCGCTGCCACGCACGCAGCGGTCCTGCGCCGGCACTCGATGTCACCGAGTCAGTCGAGACTGCCAATTCCTGACTCTCACTCAGCACGATCGGTGGAACTCCTTCGCTTGCACATTCGGTCGCACTCGCACCGCGACGAGCTTAGCGGGGAAATTCGGCTGCCCGCGACGCGAGCGCCTACGCTTCGCCGTGACGCGACACGATCGCGCACAGCGGGCGGATCGGCGCAATGTCAGGAATGCTGGAAATCACCATGAACGAATCGACGGGCGGCGCGAAGGACACAGACGAGGTCCCCGACGCTGCCGATCGCGGTGCAGACACCCCTCTACCTGCGGCGTCGCCACCCAGGCGCGTCTGGCAGGTGATCTGGCGTACAGCCGACAAAGCATGGGGGCATTCGATATTCGCGAAGGCTGCGACGGCAGCCTTCTGGCAAACCCTGTCACTGCCGCCGCTACTGCTCGGATTGCTCGGCAGCCTCGGGTATGTCGGCGGCTGGTTCGGTCGCCCCGACATTCTCGAAATCGTGCACCGTCGGATCATCTCGTTCAGTGAGCGCACGTTCAGCAGCAACGTCGTCGATCAGATCATCCAACCGACGGTCACCGACGTGCTCGGACAGGGCCGGGTCGGGTTCGTTTCGGTCGGCTTCATCCTGACCCTGTGGGCGGGCTCGTCGGCCATGGCGACGTTCGTGGATTCGATCGTCGAGGCCCACGATCAGAAGGATTCGCGCCACCCGGTGTGGCAGCGGATCTTCGCACTGCTGCTGTATGTGATGTTTCTCATTGCCTCGGTGTTCATCCTCCCGCTCGTCGCACTCGGACCCGCAACGATCGCCCGGATCTTCCCCGACTCCTGGTACGACGTCGGCACCCGATTCCTGGACTTTCTGTACTTCCCGATCGTCGGTCTGCTGCTCATCGTCGGATTGACGACGCTGTACAAACTCGCGCTGCACAGGTCACTGCCGTGGCATCGACTGCTCGGCGGCGCCCTCGTCGCGGGAGTGTTCTTCATGGCGGCGAGCGCGGGCCTGCGCCGCTATCTGAGCTGGGCTGCCGACAGCGGCGTCACCTACGGCGCACTGGCAACGCCGATCGCATTCTTGCTTTTCACGTTCTTCCTCGGGTTCGCCGTGATTCTGGGCGCCGAGTTCAATGCGACGATCCAGGAATTCTGGCCCGCACGGCCGACCCGGATCGATCAGATGAAGGAATGGATCGCGACACAGGCGACCGAAGAGGGTGCCGCCGCGGTGACGAACCTGAAGCAACTCGCTACGGGACCCATCCGCGTCGCGACCGACAAGGTCCGAGGCGTCACTCGCGGCGAGCGTGACGACTCGGACTTCGAGGGTGACGAACAACCGACCGAGGCACTACCTCGGCCGCAGACTCACTCGCCTTTGCGTAATCCCTCGTAGATCTTCTTGCAATCCGGGCAGACGGGAGATCCCGGTTTTGCCGATTTCGTGACGGGAAAGACTTCGCCGCACAGTGCTACGACGTGCGTTCCCATCACCGCGCTCTCGGCAATCTTGTTCTTCTTCACGTAGTGGAAGAACTTGGGAGTGTCGTCACTCGTCGTTTCGTCGGTGGTCTCTTCGGGCCGGACTTTTGTGTCTGTGCTCACGGATCAATAATGCCCGAAGCCGCCCGAATACTCGCCAGTAGGTCCGACCCGTCCCATCTACCTGCACTGCGTGCATTTGTCGGCAGGTAGTGCCATGGTGGTGCTATGGCAGGTGCAGGTTTCCAAGCGTCGGAAAACGACGGTACGTGGCGGCACCCCGCGGTCATCACGCAGGCAGCGGATTCGGTGGAGGCTCAGCACCGGGCTCGGGTCAAGCGGTACACGATCATCATGTCCTTCCGAATCCCGGCCTTGCTGCTCGCTGCGCTCACCTACAGCATGTTCGAGAACGCCTGGATCTCGGTCGCGATCATCGCGGTGTCGATCCCGCTCCCGTGGGTCGCTGTGTTGATCGCAAACGATCGTCCGCCGCGACGTAAGAACGAACCGCGGCCCTACAACTACGGTCCGGAAAGCTTCACCCGGACCGAGGTACCCGCGATCGAACCTGCTCGCCACACCGTCATCGACGGCTGAAACACTTGCTCGGGTGACTGCCGCCCGCTCGTCGTTGCTCGTCGAACTCTGCCCGGACCTGCGAGTTGCGCTGACTCGCTGTCGGTTCGATGCGGACACCCTGGAAGAACTACTCGGCACGGACGGGCTTGCCGCGTTGTCGCGCTCGGAAGCGGTCCCGGTCCGCCGCCTGATCACCGGCGCTGGCGACCTCGGCATCCTGATCCGGCTGTTCCTGCTGACCGATGATTGCGCGGTCGCGGACGTCGCAGCAGCATTACATCCCGTCGCGGTCGACGATGCCGTCGCCGCCGGCCTGCTCGAACGGACCGGCGACCTCGTTCGCGCGGCGCTGGATCTGCGGCCGTTGCAGTTGCAGGACACACCGCAGTGGATCCTGTCCGACCTCGACGACAGCATGGCACCGCGCGACATCACCGAAGATCACGTCCTCGGGGTAGGCCATGCGTCGCTGTCGTTGCTCCAGGCAACGCCGACCGACCCGACGGGAACCGTGCTCGATCTCGGTACCGGATGTGGCGTTCAGGCGCTGCACGCAGTCGGCTACGCGACATCGGTGACCGCGACCGACGTCAACCCCCGTGCGTTGTGGCTCGCCGCCGCGTCCGCGGCTCTGAACGACGTCGATATCGAACTTGTCGAGGGTTCCTGGTTCGAACCTGTCGCAGGCCGCACCTTCGATCGGGTGGTTGCCAATCCGCCCTTCGTCGTCGGCCTTGCTCGGGTTGCCCACAACTACCGCGACTCCGGACTCGATCTCGACGGCGCCAGCAAACTCGTCGTATCGGGCACACCCGAACTGCTGGCACCCAACGGCTCCGCGGCGATGCTGGCGTCGTGGGTGCACATCGAAGGCGAGGACTGGCGGCAGCGCGTGGCGTCGTGGCTGCCCGACTACGGCATCGACGCGTGGGTCGTCCAGCGTGATGTCGCCGACCCCGCGTTGTACGTCGGAACGTGGCAGCGCGACGCCGGCCTCGATCCGCGCGCCGAAGCAGCGCAGGCACAGGCGCAGGAGTGGCTCGAGCACTTCGCCGCGGCGGGTGTCGAAGGCATCGGCTTCGGCTACGTCTATCTGCGGCGCATCGACGCGCCGACCGAGGTGCTTGCCGAAGACCTGACACACGGCTTCTCCGATCCGCTCGGTGCCGAAGCGCCTGCCTACTTCGCGCGGTCCGCGTGGCTGCGTGAGCACGACGTGCTCGAGGCCCGGTTCCGCGTCGACGCAGCGACGGCGTTGGAGCGGGTATTTCAGCCGGGCGCGGAGGGCTGGAACGAAGTCGCGACACGGCTGCACCGCGGCAACGGTCCGAGTTGGAGCCACGACGTCGACGAACTCGGCGTCGCGCTGGTGTCGGGAATGCGACCCGACGGCTTGGCGTTGTCGGAATTGGTGGAGCTGCTTGCGGCGGCGCACACCGGTGAGCCGGCTTCCGACGACTTGCTCGCCTCCGCAAGCGGACTTGTCCGTGCTCTGGTGCGGCACGGCTTGCTCACTCCAGCCTGACCCGCACGACCCCGAGTTCCTCGAGACGTTCCACAAGAAGTTCCACCGGTGTTCCCGCCCGTGGAACCTTCTCAGCAACTTCTCAGGACGAATCCGTGAAAACTGCTGCTCAGGAGTGTTTGAAGACGGGAATCGAGGGAACTTTCAGGGGTGTGTGTCCGTTGATCCATATGAGACACCACCGATTCAGGGAGGCAAGTCATGACAGGCCCCAGCACAGTTCGCCTACGTCCGAGCGACGCCGATCTCGACGCCCAGAGCCCAGCCGCCGATCTGGTACGCGTGTACCTGAACGGCATCGGCAGGACCGCTCTGTTGAGTGCCGTCGAAGAGGTCGAACTGGCCAAGAAAATCGAGGCCGGTCTGTACGCGCAGCATCTGCTCGCGACCGCCAAGCGACTGTCGGTGACCAAACGGCGTGACCTCACGACCGTTGTCCGCGAAGGTCGTGCGGCCCGAGCCCATCTGCTCGAAGCCAACCTCCGACTCGTCGTCTCGCTGGCCAAGCGCTACACCGGCCGCGGAATGCCACTGCTGGACCTGATCCAGGAGGGCAACCTCGGACTGATCCGCGCGATGGAGAAGTTCGACTACGCCAAGGGCTTCAAGTTCTCGACCTACGCGACGTGGTGGATCCGTCAGGCCATCACGCGCGGCATGGCCGATCAGAGCCGCACGATCCGCCTGCCAGTCCACCTGGTCGAGCAGGTCAACAAACTGGCTCGCATCAAGCGCGAACTACATCAGCAGCTGGGTCGCGAAGCCACCGACGCGGAACTGGCTGCCGAATCCGGCATCCCGGTGCACAAGATCGCCGATCTCCTCGACCACAGCCGCGATCCGGTAAGCCTCGACATGCCCGTCGGAAGCGACGAAGAAGCGCCACTCGGCGACTTCATCGAAGACTCCGAGGCGACGTCGGCAGAAAGTGCCGTCATCGCCGGGTTGCTGCACAGCGACGTCCGCAGTGTCCTCTCCACGCTAGACGAGAGGGAGCAGCAGGTCATTCGGCTGCGCTTCGGCCTCGACGACGGTCAGCCGCGCACTCTCGACCAGATCGGCAAGCTGTTCGGTCTGTCTCGCGAGCGGGTACGCCAGATCGAACGCGAAGTGATGGGCAAACTGCGCAAGGGCGATCGCGCCGAGCGACTGCGCGCCTACGCGAGCTGACGTTCGCAACGAAACCAACACCCGAATAGGTGCGCCTGCGGCTGGACTACGGTCGCCGACGGCCACCCATCGCGTCGACCGGATCGCTGGAGCTCTCATCCCCCTCGAGAGCTCCACGCGGATCCGGTCGGCGCGAAACTTCTTTCCGGGACAGCCGGGTCACCGCAGTCTGCGCGGACCCAGATCCTCACGATTCGGCGGCGGGCCGATCCGCACGCGCGCGTACAGGATTTCCGCACGCCGACCCGACGCGAGAATCGGTTCGCACGACAGTTCGCGCACGTCCGCGAGGTCGTCACAGAGCGCTGAAATCCGTTGCAGGACTTCGGCCAGTGCATCCTTGTTCACTGCCTCGGAGGTCGCCGTGCCCGACAGCAGCGGCGCTGCGCGTGGTGCCTCGACCAGCGCGACGGCCTCGTCTTCGGTGAGCGGTAACGCCCGGTAGGCACGGTCGCCGAGCAGATCGAGGATAGGACCCGACAGACCGAAAGACACGACGGACCCGAACGACGGATCGTCCTGCACACGCACCACACACCCGAGACCGCGCGTCGCCATCCGCTGCACGTGCACGAGCGGCTGACCCGACAAAGCGGCAAGGTCGTGGTAGCCGCGGCTCACCGATTTGGGTCCCGACAGATCGAGCCTGACCCCACGGAGATCGGGTCGGCTTCGCCACATCTCCCCCGTTGCCTTCGCCGCAACCGGGTATCCGAGCTCCTCGGCCGCCGCAACGGCTTCGTCCTCGCTGGTCACTTCACGAAACTCGACCACCGGAATGCCGTAACAAGCCAGTAGTTCGGCGGCCTCGAGGTCGGTCAGCCAGCGACCGCCCGGCTCGGTTGCCAGCCTCGACGCGACCAGTTCGGCCGCATGCTCGCCCGCAATGTCCGGCGGCCTGCGAACATTCGAGATCGGCCGCTCCCGCCACTGCGAGTATCGAAAGACGCGCCCGAGTGCACGGGCCGCACGTTCCGGATCCGGATAGGACGGTATCGAGCCTGCGACAGGCGTGCCGTCGGGTCCCGCGACCTCCAACGCCTTCGGAATGCCCTCTTCGCCGAAGAACGTGGTCAGCACCGGCTTGGCCGCGCCGCTCGCCGCATGCCGAAACGCTTCCGCGAACGGCCGAGTCGGCACCGCGATCGGTGGCACGAAGATTGCGATCACCGCGTCGACGTCACGGGATTCGATCGCCGTGCGGATGGCCGCGGCGAATTCGTCGGGGCTTGCGCCGGGTCCGAGATCGACCTGCTCGCCGACCTGCAAGCCTTCCGACTCCGCGGCGCCGCCTGCGAGCCAACCCAGCGCGGTGCTGTTGCAGACGATGGCGACGCGCGGGCCTCGCGGTAGTGGCTGATAGCCGAGCAGTACGGCGCAGTCGAACAATTCGGAGATCGTCTCGACCTGGATGACACCCGCCTGTGAGAACAGATCGGCGGCGATCGAACCGTCGACGGCCTGGTCGTGCGTCGCCCGGTTCCGCGCGGCACTGAGTCCACTTCGTACTGCAACGATCGGCTTGTTCCTGGCAACGCGGCGGGCGATACGCGAGAACTTGCGTGGGTTACCGAAGCTCTCCAGGTACAGCAGCACGACGTCGGTATCGGCGTCGGAATCCCAGTACTGCAGCAGGTCGTTGCCCGACACGTCGGCTCGGTTGCCTGCCGAGACGAAGGTCGACAGCCCGAGCCTGCGTTTGGCCGCCTCCCCCAAAATGGCAGCTCCGAGCGGACCGGACTGGCAGAAGAAACCGACTCGCCCCCGTGCGGGCAGTTCGGACGCCAAGGTTGCGTTCAGGGCGACCTGCGGGTCGGTGTTCGCGACACCGAGCGCGTTCGGCCCGACGAGCCGCATCCCGTGCCCGCGGGCGTCACGAACCAGGCGGCGTTCCGCGTCGAAGCCGTCGGTGCCGGTCTCGGCGAAGCCTGCCGACAACACGATCAGACCTTTCACGCCCTTGGCCAGGCAATCGTCGAACACGGCTTCGATCTCCACTGCGGGTACAGCGACGATGGCGAGGTCGACGTCGTCGGGTATGTCGCGCACCGTTGCGTAGGCCCGCACGCCGCGGACCGACCGATGTACGGCGTTGACGGGAAATACCGGACCCATGAATTCCGCGTTCAAGATGTTCGAAAGGACGGCGTTGCCGACTTTTCCTTTTGTCGTCGACGCACCGATCAACGCAATGGTTTTCGGTGAAAGCAGGTTTCGAACACTGCGGGCTTCCGATGCCAATTCTCGCGAATTACGCACCGAGAGCAGAGCTTCGGACGGATCGATGGCGAACTCGAGATGCAGCACAGAGCCGTCGATGCTGCGACGGACCTGATAGCCGGCCTCCTTGAACACCGTCACCATTCCGCGATTCTCGGCGAGCACCTCGGCGACGAACGTCTCGATCCCGTTCTCGGCGGCAGCGCCCGCAAGATGTTCCAGCAGGATCGACCCGAGGCCGCGACCCTGATGGGAATCCGCGACGACGAACGCCACCTCCGCAGAATTGGACCAGTTTCCGGTCTTCTCGTCGGGTAGGCGCTCGTAGAGTCCGATCGCGATGATCGCATCGCCGAGTATCGCGACAAGGGCCACGCGATTGCGGTGATCGACGTTGGTCGAACGCTCGACGTCCTTGTCCGACATGTGCGGATACGGTCCGAAATAGCGCAGATAGCGCGTGCGCTCGGACAGCGCGCCGTGGAATGCGACGAGCGCGTCCGCATCGGTCGGCAAGATCGGGCGCAGGTGCACGACGCCGCCGTCCGAAGCGAGCACGTCGGCCATGCGGTGCTCGGGAAACGGGGTCGGCTCAGTCACGTGGGTCGTCCTGGTCGAGTCCGAGTAGCGGGAAGGTGGCTCTGCGCGTTGCGATTATTGCTGTATCGATTGCCCGGATCGCTCGATCCTGTTCGGCGATACCGGTTTCGGCGGCGCCACCGGGGCCGTCCCACGGTCGGTAGGCGACGTCTCCGCCTTCACCCATCGTGTCGGGTAGTGCCACGGACGGCGCGATCGTCGCGACGTAGTCGCTCCACGAGTCCGGTATCGGGGTGTTCGGGTCGATCGTGCGATCGAGGGCGGCCGCGATCAGATGCGTCCACGACCTCGGCACCACCCTGATCAATCCGTAGCCGCCGCCACCGACAGCAAGCCAGCGTCCCTCCGCATGGGTGTCGGCAAGGTCCCGCATGGCGAGAAACGCGGCGCGCTGACCGTCGACCGTGAGCGCGAGGTCGGCGAGAGGGTCTTCCCGATGGGTGTCGACACCACACTGGCTGATGATGATCTGCGGCCGGAACGACTCGACGGCACCGGGAACGATCGCGTGAAATGCCCGGAGCCACATGGCATCCGATGTCTGGGGAAGCACCGCCAAGTTGATCGACGTGCCTTCCGCGGCCCCGACGCCGCACTCGCTCGGGTAGCCGGTGCTCGGCCACAGCGTCGCCGGATGCTGATGAACGGAGATGGTGAGCACACGTGGGTCGGCGTAGAACGCGCGCTGCACGCCGTCGCCGTGGTGAACGTCGACGTCGATGTAGGCGATCCGGTCGTAGCCGTTGTCCAACAACCACGAAATCGCGACAGCGACATCGTTGTACACACAGAATCCCGCGGCGGACCCGGCCATGGCGTGATGCATACCGCCGCCGATGCTCACCGCGCGCCTGGTGCGTCCCGCCGCGATCTCGCGGGCCGCGGCAAGGGTGCCGCCCGTGATGATCGAGGCGGCCTCGTGCATGTTCGGAAAAATCGGGTTATCGGCGGAGCCGAGCCCGAACGGCGGATCCAGCGCATCGAGAGGTACCGGATGGGTGTTCGCGGTCTTGACGGCAGCGATGTAGTCGGGTGTGTGGATGCGCAACAGATCAGCGTCGTTCGCCGCCGACGGTTCGATCATCTCGACGCCGTCGAGCAGCCCGATTGCCCGAGCAAGCCGCATCGTGAGGTCCAGCCGTGTGGGATTCATCGGGTGTCCGCGGGTCCAGGTGTAGCCGAGATAGCTCGGACTCCACACGACGCTGCTCGACCTGGCGGCAGACTTCGACCCGGGCTGTGACGTCTCCTGCGGTGGCAACGCGGGCATATGCATCACGCTACTGTGCCCGGGGGAAGGATCGCGGCTATCGGCGCGTTCCACCTGGTGAGGTTCGCCTGTACGCGGCTCGTCCGCGGTCGATCGCTGTTGTTCGCGGGCGTCTACGAACGCGACTCGCGCAGTAGAAATCCGTGGCACCACAAACGGATGCCCAGTATAGGTAGAATTTCTGTGACGAAGGGGTGTGAGGGTGAAGGATCTAGTCGACACCACGGAGATGTACCTCCGTACCATTTACGACCTCGAGGAAGAGGGTGTGGTTCCACTGCGGGCGCGGATAGCCGAGCGCCTCGAGCAGAGCGGTCCCACGGTCAGCCAGACGGTCGCACGGATGGAACGTGACGGGTTGCTTCTTGTTGCCGGCGACAGGCATCTCGAGCTGACTGCGAAAGGCCGCAATCTGGCCATTGCGGTGATGCGTAAGCACCGCCTCGCCGAGCGACTTCTCGTCGACATCATCGGGCTCGACTGGCAGCAGGTCCACGCCGAAGCATGCCGGTGGGAGCACGTGATGAGCGAGGAAGTAGAACGCCGCCTCGTCGTCGTGCTCAACAATCCGACGACATCGCCGTACGGCAACCCCATCCCCGGCTTGGACGAGCTCGGCATGGACAAGCCGACCGATGCGGACGAGGTGCTCGTCCGTTTGACCGACGTCGCGGTCGGCAAGCCGGCTGCTGTCGTCGTTCGACGTCTCGCCGAGCACATTCAAACCGACCCCGAGGTGATCGGGCGTCTTCGTGAAGCCGGTGTGGTGCCGGACGCGCGAGTCACCGTCGAGGTCAAACCAGGCGGAACGGTCGCCATCACCGTCCCGGGTCACGAGGAATTCGACCTGTCGGAAGAGATGGCGCACGCGGTGCAGGTGAAGCTCGTTCAGTGAAATTACTGGTGACCGGCGGAGCCGGGTACGTGGGAAGCGTCTGCGCACAGGTCCTCCTCGAACGCGGCCACGACGTCGTCGTCGTCGACGATCTGTCGACCGGTAATGCCGACGCCGTGCCCGAGGGCGCGGAATTCGTCGAAGGCGACGTCGCGGCGGTGGCCGAGAAAGTGCTCGCCGGTGGTTCCTTCGACGGCGTCGCGCACTTCGCCGCGCAATCGCTGGTCGGCGAATCGGTCGTGCAGCCCGAGAAGTACTGGTACGGCAACGTCGTCAAGACGCTCGATCTACTCGAAGCGATGCGCACCACCGGCACTCCTCGGTTGGTGTTCTCCTCGACCGCCGCCACCTACGGCGAACCCGAAGCCTCGCCTATCCGTGAGGAGGCGCCGACTCGCCCGACCAATCCCTACGGTGCATCGAAGTTGGCCATCGATCATGTGATCACGTCGTACGCGGCTGCACACGGTCTGGCCGCGACGAGTCTGCGGTACTTCAACGTCGCGGGCGCGTATGCGGGATTCGGCGAAAACCGGGTTGTCGAAACACATTTGATTCCTCTCGTTCTTCAGGTCGCGGCGGGGGTTCGCGAGAAGATTTCGGTCTTCGGCACCGACTGGCCGACGACAGACGGCACCGCCGTTCGCGATTACATCCATATCCGCGACCTCGCCGACGCACACATCCTCGCGCTGGAGTCCTGCACCGCGGGCGAGCATCGCATCTACAACCTCGGCAGCGGCACCGGATTCTCTGTGCGCGAAGTGATTTCGGCGTGTGAGCGGGTCACCGGGAAGTCGATCGCAGCGCAGGACGCGCCGCGGCGCGCGGGTGATCCTGCGGTCCTCGTCGCGTCGAGCGATCGGGCAACCGACGAACTCGGCTGGCGACCCGTGCACACCGACCTCGACGAGATCGTCTCCGACGCATGGGCTTACTTCCAAGGCCTCGGGGATCGTTCGCACGCCGCGCGTCCAGCGCACTGACCTCGCGTCACTCGCGCCGCGGCGGCGGCAGGATGACACCGAGACGTTTCGCAACGGCAAAGCTCGTGTCGGCGAGCGATCGCATCACCTGAGGTGGCACGCCGTTCTGCAGTGCACCGTCCAGCAGATTCGCGAGCCGATGGTCGGGATCGGATCGCCGTGCAGCCTCGAAGACGATGCCGGCAAGTGGTCCGTCGCCGCGCACGTAGCAGCTGTAGCCCAGCAGGGCGGCGGCATCGGCGTAGTACGGATCAGGCAGTAGTCGCACCATCGTCAGCCAGACCTGTTCGGCAGCGTCTGCTTGCTCACCGGTCGCGAGAACGAGGGCGCAGTCGCGGACGTCGATGTTCGTCAACGCAACGCCGAGTTCCACGATCTCCGCAGGCCCGAGAACCGCACCGGTCGCGACGTTCTCGACCTGGAACAGAACGCGCACCAACTCGTTTCGGCTGTGTGCATCCTTGGTGCCCGCACGTGCCGCGCGTCGTCGCGCCGAAAACGCCGATTCCGCAGCGTCGGCCAGGAGCTTCGCTACCTCGATCCGCTCGAGCGGATCGCCCGGTTCCAGCACGGCAGCGACCTCCGCACGTGATCCGCGAATCTGGCGACCGTGCAGCACGTTCATTGCCGCCGCTGTGGACGAGCCCGGGTCGCGGAGAAACCCGGTTCGACGATCGCCGAGCAAACTCCACCAGAACTCCCCCGCGGCTATCTCCATCGTGATGTGCGCACCGACCAAAATCGTTCCGTGCGCAGCGAGGCCGGCGCCGAGTGCGTCGGCGATCTCCTCGTAGACCTCACTGAGATCGAAGTCGTCGTATGGACCGTCCTCGGCCCGATCGTCGAAGGCCTCACCACAGAATTCGCCACCGAAGTCGCCACCGAAGTCCACGTTGTCGAATATCGGTCCCGGTCCGAGGTCCGGTCCGATCAGCGATTCGATGCGGTCGTCGACGATCAGCGCGATCGCGTGGTGTACCCGCTCTCTGGCGCACAGCTCACCGAGGTGATCGATGGATGCGAGAACCGGCGCAGTGAGCGAGTCGAAGCGCCCCCATACGAACGGCTCGAAATCGTCGCCTCCCTCGTTGATGGGCGAGAGTTCGCCGGGGAGCACGAGATCCACCCGAACGACCGGACCGATCGTGGTTCCCGCCGGTCCTCCGACACAGACGAGTACGAGCGAACGTTGCGGCGGGAACCCGAGCAGCGCGGGCACAGCCGCCAGTAGGTCGCCGGGATCGGAGATGCGGACTGCTGGCCACATGGCCAGCGGGTCGTGTTGGGAAGCCGAGGATGTCATGGCGAGAGCCTGGCGCACACCGCCGGCGGTCCAACGTGGCCGACCTGCGGTTTTGCGTGGCCTGTGGACAACCGGGTCGAATGTGAAAATCTCGCCTCGCGGTGCCCATTTCGGGGGCTGGAGAACGGCGGTCGGTCGGAGGTGTGTGCTATAAACCGCGCGGGCTACTCTGCCGCGCGAATCTTGGTCACCTGATCGGTGAAGAGCTGATCGAGCGCAGCCATATCGGGCTTCGCGCCGGTGTAGGTCACGAACACCGCCTCGACAACCACATCGCCGACCTGCGCAGACAAGGTGCTCAACTCCTGAACGAACGGTTTCTCCGCCGATCCCGATGTGGCGGTCTGCTTGACGGCGAGGGTGTCGTCGGCATCGATCGGGGGCGCCGGTGTGACCTCGTTGCGCAGCTTCACGGTGACACCGTCCTTGGTCGTCACCGTCACGTCCGGGCAGCGGTCGAGACGGTCGCGCCGTGCGGCGAGGGTTTCGGTGGATCGTGTCGTCCTGGTGAGCCCGATCGTGATCGTCGAGATCGGCTTCTTCGCGGCGTCCGACGCTGTGCCGACGATGATCGCGCCCGGGGTGGGTTGGTTGCCCGGCTTGTCCCCACACTCGGGCGGATCGACCTCGGCGCCGTCGACGATATCGAGGTCGGAACCTGCGTCCTTCATTGCCGTCGGCGGCAGGACGACAGCTTCGTACGGTGCCGAGAAGTCACCCGGACCGAGCAGGAGGTCGGCGAGTTCGCCCGGTATCGCGCGCTGCGCGGTCGACGACACTGCGACTGCCTCACCGGTAATCGTCGAGCCACACCCGGACAGCGCTAAAACCATCCCGAGCGCCGCCGGAGCGAGGCAGTGCCGTCGGCGCAACGTCAATTTTACATCCTCCTGAACGAGTCGGCGCACAGTGACACACGCCCTCGTTCCACTGTCGCACACACGTGCGCAGATACCCGCGAACCCGCCGCCGGGGCGAGTCAGTCCGGATGCCGTCGATCTAGTGTCCGCGCGCTATCCATTCCTCCAGGTGCGGCGCCTCGGATCCGATCGTCGTGCCGTCGCCGTGTCCGGTCCGGACCCTCGTCTCCGAGGGCAGCGCGAACAGGCGTGCGGTGATCGAGTCGATGATCGTCCCGAAGTCGGAGAACGAGCGTCCGGTCGCGCCGGGTCCGCCTGCGAACAGGGTGTCGCCAGTGCACAGTTCTCCTGCCTCCGGCAAATACAGGCACGTCGAACCTGGCGAGTGGCCGGGGGTGTGCATGGCGAGGATGTCGGTTCCCGCGACTGCGATGCGTTGCCCGTCCGCCAGCGCGAGGTGCGACGTACCTGCATGTGTTTGTTCCCACAGCATGTCGTCGGCCGGGTGCAGATACACCGGAGCATCCAGGGCCGCAGCCAGTTCCGGAGCGACCGTCACGTGGTCGTCGTGGCCGTGCGTGCAGACGATCGCCACGACCCGCCGACCTCCGACTGCGTCGACGATCGGCGCCGCGGTGTGTGCCGCGTCGACGATGACGACCTCGGAGTCGTCGCCGATCAGCCAGACGTTGTTGTCGACGTCCCAGGTACCGCCGTCGAGCGAAAACGTTCCCGACGTCACGACCCGATCGATGCGCAGCCCGCTCACAGGACGACGACCGAGCGCAGTACGGTCCCCTTCTTCATCGTCGCGAACGCGGCCTCGACGTCGGCGAGACCGATCCGCTCGGTGACGAACTTGTCCAGCGGCAGCCGACCCTGCTGATAGAGATCGACCAACATCGGGAAGTCGCGCTCGGGCAGGCAATCGCCGTACCACGACGACTTCAAGGCACCACCGTGGCTGAACACGTCGATCAGCGGCAGTTCGAGTTTCATGTCCGGCGTCGGAACACCTACCAGGACAACAGTTCCCGCCAGGTCTCTGGCGTGGAAGGCCTGCAGCCAGGTCTCCGGCCTGCCGACCGCATCGATAACGACGTCGGCTCCGAAGGTGTCGGTCAGCGCCTGAATGGCTTCGACGACATCACCGGAACTGGCGTCGATGGTGTCGGTCGCACCGAGATCGGTTGCCCACGCGAGTTTTCCGGGATCGAGATCGACGGCGATGATCGTGGTCGCACCGGCGAGCCGCGCGCCTGCAATAGCGCCGCAACCGACGCCGCCGCAACCGATCACGGCAACGGAATCGCCTCGACCGACGTTGCCGGTGTTCATCGCAGCGCCGAGGCCTGCCATCACGCCGCAACCGAGCAGGCCGACGACCGCGGGATCCGCCGTCGGATCGACCTTCGTGCACTGTCCTTCGTGTACGAGCGTCTTCTCGGCGAAGGCACCGATTCCGAGCGCGGGCGACAGTTCGGTGCCGTCTTCGAGCGTCATCTTCTTGCTCGCATTGTGGGTGTCGAAGCAGTACCACGGTCGACCGCGTTTACACGCTCGACAGACACCGCAGACCGCGCGCCAGTTCAGGACGACGAAATCGCCGACCGCAACGCGGTCGACGCCCTCTCCGACCGCCTCGACGACTCCGGCTGCCTCGTGGCCGAGCAGGAATGGATACTCGTCGTTGATGCCGCCCTCGCGGTAGTGCAGGTCGGTGTGGCACACCCCGCACGCCTGGATCGTGACGACGACGTCACCTGGACCCGGATCGGGAATCAGTATCGTTTCCAAGCTGACGGGCTCGCCTTGTGCGCGGGATACGACACCTTGAACTCGCTGGGTCACAACTTGCCTCCGGATCTTCGACGAACGTGTTGTTTGAAGTCCCACAGTTCCACAATCCATGCGCGGGTTGCGATATATGGCTCAGGTCCGTTTCGGGAATTCACGACGCCAGTTCGGCGTTGCCCGTTGGTGATGGGCGACCCGGTTGCGCGCGACCGGGGCCGGGTATGTGATTCGTAGTGGACACTGGAAAGTGGTTCCACGAGGAAGGGGTCCGAGCGATGGACGAGAAGTCGAGGATGTACGAACTGGAGTTCCCGGCGCCACAACTGTCGTCCGCCGACGGGGAAGGGCCGATCCTTGTGCACGGGCTGGAGGGCTTCACCGACGCCGGCCATGCGGTCCGGCTCGCGACGGTCCATCTGCGCGAGAGCTTGGAAAGCGAACTCGTCGCGTCGTTCGACGTCGACGAGCTGCTCGATTACCGGTCGCGGCGCCCGACGATGACGTTCAAGAGCGATCACTTCTCGAAGTACGCGGAGCCGGAGCTCAACCTGTACGCGTTGCGCGACACGGTCGGCACACCGTTCCTCCTGCTCGCAGGCATGGAGCCCGACCTGAAGTGGGAACGCTTCACGACAGCGGTTCGGTTGTTGGCCGAGCAACTCGGTGTGCGTCGCACCATCGGCCTCAACGCGATTCCGATGGCGATCCCCCACACTCGACCACTCGGCATGACAGCACATTCGTCGAACAAGGACCTGGTCAAGGACAGCCAGCGGTGGGCGGGCGAACTTCAGGTGCCCGGCAGTGCGTCATCGTTGCTGGAATATCGGATGGCGCAGCACGGGCACGAGTCGATGGGTTTCTCCGTCCACGTCCCGCACTACCTTGCCCAGACCGACTATCCGGAGGCCGCGCAGACCCTCCTCGAAAGTGTTGCGACCATGGGCAATCTCGAACTGCCGCTCGCCGCGCTCGGTGAGGCGGCAGCCCGCGTCCGCGAGCAGGTCAACGAGCACATCGAGGGCAACGCCGAGGTCGAGGCCGTCGTGTCGGCGCTCGAACGGCAGTACGACACGTTCGTGAGCAGCCAGGAGCAGCAGTCGACTCTGCTCGCGAGCGACACGCCGCTGCCGAGCGGTGACGAACTCGGTGCCGAGTTCGAGAAGTTCCTTGCCGAGCAGGGCGGGTACGACGGCGACGAAAGCGTCGACCCAACTCCCTGACGCGTAAGACGACTGTTCGCCAGTCGAAACATCGATGTAACCGCTACCGAACGGACCAGCACTACGAGGCGCATACGCTCGCGGTGCTGGTCGGAATTCTCGGTAGGAGGCGACGATGGCTGGATCGCAGGCACGAAAGCTCCGGCGCGTGCCCGACACGGAAAGTCGGCTCGCCTTTCGCACGATCCACGGCTACCGGCGCGCGTTCCGGATTGCAGGCAGCGGTCCGGCGATCCTGTTGATCCACGGCATCGGTGACAGCTCCGCGACCTGGTGCGACCTCATTCCGCACCTGGCGCAGAAGCACACCGTCATCGCTCCCGACCTGCTCGGGCACGGCAGCTCGGACAAACCGCGTGCAGACTATTCGGTTGCGGCCTACGCCAATGGCATGCGCGATCTGCTCGCAGTTCTCGGCATCGGTCGGGTCACCGTGGTCGGGCATTCACTCGGCGGCGCAGTGGCGATGCAGTTCGTCTATCAGTTTCCACACCTGGTCGATCGGCTGGTGCTGACCTCGTCGAGCGGCGTGACGAAGGACATCCATCCGCTGTTGCGGGTGCTGTCGATGCCGATGATCAACGAGTCGCTGCGATTCTTGCGGCTTCCCGGCGGACGCCCGGTCGCGAAGATCGCGGGCAACGTCGCCATCGGTCTGCACGGTGCGACGCTACGGCCGAGCGCCGTCCTCGACGAGACGCCCGACATCATGCGGATGGTCGGCGATCTCGACGATCGGACGGCCTATCTCGCATTCCTGAAGACGCTTCGCGCAGTGGTGGATTGGCGCGGTCAGGTGATCACGCTCCTCGATCGCTGCTATCTGACCAACGACATTCCGACTCAAATAATCTGGGGTGCAAGGGATTCGGTGTTCCCGGTGAGCCACGCTCACATCGCCCACGCGGCCATGCCTGGATCGCGGGTCGAAATATTCGCCGGCGCCGGGCATTACCCGTTCCATTCCGACCCCCTTCGCTATCTCCGCGTCATCGAGACGTTCATGTCTACAACCGAACCGGCGACGTTCGACCAGCAGCGTTGGCGAGAATCGTTGCGCTCCGGTACCTCCGACCGCGCGATCGCAGGCGCAGCGGCAACCCGATCGACCGTATTGGACGCACTCGATGCGGCCGAACGAAGCGCCACCTGAACGATGAGAGAGCGATGCACTTTTCGCTCGCACTGCAGGGCCGGGTGATGGATCGTAGACTCCCCTGCATCCGTTCCCGCCCGAACAATCCCGAACATCTGCAGCGTTGTGCACCGTTCACACATCGCGTGACACAGGAGTCGCCATGACGAACATGCGGCCGCTGCGACCGGTCTCACAGGTCGAGCCGCGGCTTACTTTTCGGACTGTCCACGGGTATCGGCGTGCCATCCGCGTAGCCGGCCAAGGTCCACCGATCGTGCTGATCCACGGCATCGGCGACAACTCCGAAACCTGGCTCGACGTCATACCGCACCTTGCGGCCAACTACACCGTGATTGCACCGGACCTGCTCGGCCACGGTCGATCCGACAAACCACGGGCCGACTACTCGATTTCGGCCTATGCCAACGGCTTGCGCGATCTGCTGACAGTCCTCGAGGTCGAACGGGCAACGATCATCGGCCACTCGCTCGGCGGCGGCGTCGCGATGCAGTTCGCGTACCAATATCCGCACATGGTCGATCGACTCGTCATCGTGTCGTCCGCGGGCATCCATCGTGAGGTCCACCCCGTGCTGCGAGCCGCATCGGTACCCGGGCTCAGTGCCGCGTTGCAGGTTCTGCAGGTACCGGGGGCACGTCGAGCGCTCGACGTCGTCGGTCGGGCGTTGGCAGGCATCTACGACGCGACCGGGCATACGGGTGCTTCGGTCGGTCACGACGCCGTGGACATCATGCGAGTACTCGCCGATCAATCCGATCGGATGGGGCACCGAGCCTTCGTCAGGACGCTTCGAGCAGGCGCGGATTGGCGTGGTCAGGCCATCACGATTCTCGATCGCTGTTATCTCAACGAGCAGATCCCTGTGCAGATCATCTGGGGTGAGCGCGATGCCGTCCTGCCCGTCGCACATGCGCACCTGGCCTATGCGGCGATGCCAGGGTCTCGACTCGAGATCTTCGCCGACTCCGCACATTTCCCGTTTCGCGACGAACTGCTGCGCTTCATCGGCGTCGTTCAGCGCTTCCTCGACTCGACCGACGAGGCTCTCTACGACCACGAGCGCTGGCGGACTGCTCTCACCATCGGCATGAGCGCCTCCAACGAACTTGCCCGCCGGACCATGCATCCCACTGCGTTGGCTGCACCTCCGCTGGAGGAGAAGATGCGCGACGTGGCGAGCGCCTCGGAGCGCAGCGCGACCTGAGGCATAGCCTGTAGCCGTGCTATTACGGAGCCTCATCGACGATCGCGACCCCAGCGAGGCTGTCGAAGACGACTGGCTCTACGACGCTTTCACGTCGTGGACCGAAGACAGAGGGCTCGAACTCTATCCAGCGCAGGACGAAGCGCTCATCGAACTCGTCTCCGGTGCAAACGTCATCCTTGCCACCCCGACCGGTTCGGGGAAGTCGATGGTCGCAGTCGGCGCGCACTTCGCCGCACTCGCGCGCGGCCAGCGCACCTACTACACGGCTCCCATCAAGGCACTCGTCAGCGAGAAGTTCTTCGCGCTTTGCGATATTTTCGGCGCCGACCAGGTCGGGATGGTGACCGGTGACGCCTCGGTCAATGCGCAGGCGCCGATCATCTGCGCGACAGCGGAGATTCTGGCGAACCTCGCGCTGCGCGAGGGCGCCGAGGCAAACGTCGGACAGGTGGTGATGGACGAGTTCCACTTCTACGCCGAACCCGACCGTGGCTGGGCCTGGCAGGTGCCCCTGATCGAGTTGCCGAACGCCCAATTCCTCTTGATGTCCGCAACTCTCGGCGAGGTCGACTTCTTCCGCGACGATCTGACCCGCCGAACCGGCCGACCCACGTCGGTTGTCGCAGGCACCGAACGGCCTGTGCCGCTGAGCTATTCGTATGTGTTCACCCCGATCGGCGAAACGATCGAGGAACTGGTCACCACCCATCAGGCACCGGTCTACGTCGTCCACTTCACCCAGGCCGCTGCATTGGAACGAGCGCAGGCGCTCACCAGCATCAACTTTTCCTCGCGAGCGGAGAAGGACGCGATAGCCGACGCAATCGGCAGCTTCCGTTTCGCGACAGGATTCGGAAAGACGTTGTCGCGCTTGGTCCGACACGGAATCGGCGTCCACCACGCCGGCATGTTGCCCAAATACCGTCGACTCGTCGAAAAGCTGGCGCAAGACGGTCTGCTCAAGGTCATCTGCGGTACGGACACCCTCGGTGTCGGCATCAACGTGCCGATCCGCACGGTGCTGCTCACAGGTCTGACGAAGTACGACGGCGTCAGAACGCGCCAGTTGCGGGCTCGAGAGTTCCACCAGATCGCGGGACGCGCAGGTAGGGCCGGCTACGACACCATGGGAACCGTTGTCGTGCAAGCACCCGAGCACGAAGTCGAAAATGCCCGCCTCGTCGCCAAGGCAGGTGACGATCCGAAGAAGCTCAAGAGAGTCCAGCGCCGCAAAGCACCCGAAGGTTTCGTGTCGTGGAGTGCGCAGACGTTCGACAGACTCGTCGCGGCGTCACCGGAGTCGTTGGTGTCGCGGTTCGCAGTGACGAACTCGATGCTGCTCAACGTCATTGCGCGCCCGGGCAACTGTTTCGTCGCGATGCGTCACCTGCTCGAAGACAATCACGAGCCGCGACCTGCCCAACGCAAGCACATCCTCCGCGCCATCAGCCTGTATCGAGGACTGGTGAATGCCGGTGTCGTGCAGCAACTCTCCGAACCCGACGAATACGGTCGCATGGCGCGACTCACCGTCGAACTGCAACGCGACTTCGCACTCGATCAGCCGCTGTCACCGTTCGCGTTGGCAACCTTCGAATTGCTCGATCGCGACTCCCCCACCTACACACTCGATGTGATCTCGGTGATCGAGTCGACCCTCGACGATCCGCGGCAGTTATTGATGGCCCAGCAGCACGCTGCGCGCGGCGAGGCGATCGGCAGAATGAAAGCCGACGGCATCGAATACGACGAGCGGATGGAACTCCTCGAAGAGGTCACGTGGCCGAAACCTTTGGAGGAGTTGCTCGTTCCGGCGTACGAGACCTATCGCGGTGGGCATCCGTGGCTGTCGGAGTTCGCCCCGTCGCCCAAGTCGGTGGTCCGCGATCTGATCGAGCGATCGATGACGTTCGCCGAATTGATCAGCCACTACGGTCTTACCCGGTCGGAGGGGCTCGTTCTTCGCTACCTCGCCGACGGTTACCGCGCGCTGCGCAGAACCGTCCCGGACCAGGCTCGGACCGAAGAACTCGACGACATCACCGAGTGGCTCGGCGAGCTTGTGCGACAGGTCGATTCGAGCCTCCTCGACGAGTGGGAACAGCTCACCAATCCAGGCGCGGAGATCGACACCGACCAGACAGCGTTCGATGCCGCTGCGCCACGGCCGATCTCGGCGAATATTCGGTCGTTCCGGGTGCTCGTCCGCAATGCGATGTTCCGCCGGGTCGAACTCGCCGCGCTGCGGCGCTGGGACGCACTTGCCGAACTCGGGGCAGGTCCGGACGCAGAAGGCTGGGAACTGTTGCTGGCCGACTACTTCGACGAATACGGCACGATCGGAACGGGTCCGTCGGCGCGTGGTCCGCAGTTGTTCACGTTGGTGCGCGACGCCGACCTGTGTTCGGTACGTCAGGTCCTCGACGACCCGAACGAGGACCACGGCTGGTCGATCGATGCCGTCGTCGATATCGAGGAATCGGATGCCCTCGGCGAGATCGTGTTCGAGGACATGACGGTCACCGCAGG
Source organism: Antrihabitans spumae (assembly GCF_043944905.1). NCBI lineage: Bacteria > Bacillati > Actinomycetota > Actinomycetes > Mycobacteriales > Nocardiaceae > Antrihabitans > Antrihabitans spumae. The sequence continues at coordinate 93,539 of NZ_JBIMSN010000060.1, read as the reverse complement.
CTGATGCGGCTACGCCGCTCGTGAGTCCTTTCGGAGGTCCTGACCACCAGAAAGACTCACGAGCGGCGTAGCCGCCTATAGTTTTCTCTATGGATGGAAGGGATCGAGAATGAGTGTGGACGTCGCCGTCGTTCGGGTGTTCACCAACGCCGCCGGTGAGTTCGGCAACGCGCTCGGCATCGTCGATGCAGCAGCTGTTCCGTTGTCCGACAGGCAATCTCTCGCAGCGCACCTCGGTTTCAGCGAGACCATCTTCGTCGAACTTCCCGGCGGCAACACCACGACCAGAGCGCAGATCTTCACCCCCGCAACCGAACTCCCCTTTGCGGGGCACCCTACGGTCGGCCTCGGATGGTGGCTGAGCGAACTCGGGTTCGCTGTCGACGCCATCGACGTACCTGCCGGACGCGTCGAGGTCACACGCACCAACGGCATCACGAAGATTCGCGCACGCGCGGAGTGGGCGACCGACTTCACGTTCCACGATCTGGCCTCCGCTGCCGAGGTCGAGGCGCTCGATGCTGCCCGCTTCACCGACGCACTGCACTACGCCTGGGCGTGGACCGACGAAGCTGCGGGAGCGATTCGCTCACGAATGTTCGCACCCGTCCTGGGAATTCGTGAAGACGAGGCAACAGGTGCGGCCGCTGTTCGAATCACTGCGCTGCTGGAGCGCGATCTCACGATCACCCAGGGACTCGGCTCGCAAATCTTCACCGACTACGCAGCCGACGGCTGGGTCCACGTCGGCGGCAGAACGGTCGCCGAACACACGTTCAGTGTGTAGACCGACGAGTCGGGATGGGTGCCGCGCCCGCGGCGAGTTCGGCTTCCGTCAACACAACTTCGAGTTCACGCCCCAGATCGAACCCCGTCGCCAGCGGCAGTCTGTCACCACTCCAGAACTTTCCGGGGTCGTACCAGTTGGACCGATGTTGCTTGCGCAACAGACCCATGGCCTCGTAGGTCGTCCCGACAACCTCTGCGCAATAGGCACTCTCGAGTTTCTGCGCATCTGCCTTGCGGCCAGGTAGGCGGCCCGCGAACCACCGGCCCGTCACCTTCGCAGTGGACGGAAACGGGGTACCGTCCAGGCGCGCGATGGCACGAAGCAGCGCGTCCTCCTGCTCCTTCGACACGGCCGGTTCCAACTGCCGCAGCCAGCCGCGCTGCTTGTAGCGGCCGCCCCACACCTGCACGGCGTCGCGAAGATCGTGCAACTGGACACCTCGCTGGAACCGACCGGTCCACATGTCCTGCAACGACTTCCCCAACTCCGCATGCCAGATCAACGGCGGCAGATCGGCAAGGACGACCGACATCCCGACATGATTGACCGGGCTGTTGGTGAGGGTCCGGATTGCGCGGTCAGGGCCGGAATGGCCGCGGAAGATCCAGATGTCGCCCGTGCGCGTCTGCTCGACCGCGTCCGACAAGCTCACCTGCGATGCGTGCATTCGCGGAGTCATGGCCTTAGCCTAAGGCGATGAGGCTCACCGGCGCACAGGCACTGAAGCTCGCAGGTCTCGCCGGAGCGGTCGGCGTCGTCGCAACCGGAGTTGTCGTTGCGCGCAACGAACGCGCGCGGCGCGCCTATACCCCCGACGAGGTTCGGGAACAGTTGCACGCACGATATGCCCGTGCCGCGTCAGCACCGACCACCATCGCGCAGCCGAGCAAACCGACACTGCGCGAACGTGTGTCGTTCCTGCGTCGCAAAAAGTCTCGAGCCTGATCAGCCGAGCGCTGCCAGCACCCGCTCCGCCAGCTCTGCCACCTGCTCGTCCGTAATGACGAACGACGGCGAGAACTGCATCGCGCCGACGCCCGCTGCTCGTCCCGAAACACCGTGCTGACGGAGTGTTTTGACGAACGGCAAGGCCTCGGCCGGATCGGCGAGTTGCACAGCGGCGACAGCCCCGAGTCCGCTGCGCACCTCCTGGACGCGAGGATGATCGGCCAGCGGCGAAAGATGTTTGTGCAGTGAGCCTTCGAGACGCTTGGACTCGTCCAGCAGGTTCTCGCGTTCCATGATGTCGAGGTTCGCCATTGCGGCCGCGGCAGCGCCCGCGTGCCCGCCGTAGGTGTAGCCGTGCCGCCACCAGACACCGCCCGCGAAGAACGGCTCGGCGATGTGCGGGGCGATGAAAACGGCACCCATCGGGACGTAGCCGGACGTCAAGCCCTTCGCCGTCGTCATCAGATCCGGCTGCAGGTCGAATCGTGTCGACGCGAACCATGATCCGCCGATGCGGCCGAAACCTGTCACCACCTCGTCGACGACGAACAGGATGTCGTGATCGCGGCAGATCGCACGGACCTCCGCCAGGTAGCCCTCGGGGGGCAGATAGATACCGCCCGCACCGATGACCGGCTCGGCGAAGAACGCTGCGATGTTGTCCGCACCGAGCTCCTCGATCAGGCTGAGCAGGCTCTTCGCGTTGTCCCACTCGACGGTCCGCGCATCGGCCATCAACTCGCCGTAACCTTCACGGTTCGGCGGGATCCCCGCCAGTGCCGTTCCGGCGACATGCATACCGTGATAGGCCTTCTGGCGGCCGACGATGATGCGCTTGGACGGCTTGCCGACCTCACCCCAGTAGCGACGCGCGAGTTTCGCGGCAGTGTCGATGGAATCGGAGCCGCCAGAGGTGAAGAAGATCTTGCTGCCGGGTACCGGTGCGATCTCCGCAAGGCGCTCGGCGAGGGTCGCTGTGATGGCCGGGACGAAGTCACCGAAATTCGAGTAATGAGCAACGGTCGCAAGTTGTTCGGCGACGGCGTCGCCGATCTCGCGCCTGCCGTGCCCGACGTTCGCGAACCACAGTCCCGCCGTCCCGTCCAGGTACTTGTTGCCTGCGTCGTCCCAGATGTAGGCACCTTCCCCGCGAGCAACGACAAATGCACCTTTTTCGACGGCACCCATGTCCGCGAAACCGTGCCACAGTGAACCCATTACGCGCCCCTCATTCAACGATCGTTTCAGACGAAACTAGCGTGCGCGTCGTTCTTGTACCGCCACCGGGCCGCTAGTCTGCCGACCGCACCGACGGCGAGCGCGAGCAGGGTCATCGCGACGGTCAATACGACGAGCCCGATGGCAAGAGACACGTAGCCCTGCTCACGCGGGTCGAGGAACGGGTAGGGATACCAGTCGACGAATTCGCCGCGGATCAGGCTGTACACCCCGTACACAGCCGGGAACGCCAGCCACTGCAGCACTTGGCTGTCTTCGATCTTTGTGCGCGGCGGAGCGAGGATCCAGTCTGCGAGCAGCACGAGGGGAAGCAGCCTGTGCATCACATCGTTGATCCAGCGATCGGTGAGCATCACGTCGATATTGGCAAGCAGAACCGCATAGACAGCACACGTGATCACCATGTAGACGGTGACCGCGCCGCGCACGCTCTGCCACGTCCGGCTGCCGGGATCGAGCAGACCGCCGACGAGCAAGACCACGATGGTGGCGACGTTGCTCAGAATCGTGAAGTAGCTGAAATAGTTCGCGACGGAGAAGGCCTCGACGTCGATGTTTCGCAGCGGAATCCACACGAGCGCAACCGCGCCGAGTACGGCGAAGCCGATCCGGAGAGTCCGGATCACGATCGGAGTGGACGCTCGAGGGTTCGACGCTGGCGATGAACCGACATCTGCAGTGGTCACCGGCATATCGTCGCACGTGGGCGCCGTGGCCACGGGTAACCGACCACAACTCTTCGTTCGATATCCTGTAGCGGTCATGCCCAGCACACCGACCGATACCTCCGCGACCATTCGCGACCTCCGCAACCGCCTCGGCGAACTCACCTTTCGAGACGAATACCGCTTTCGACGCCGTCTCGAACGTGCCCGGACCCCTGGCGCTCTCGACGCACTCGCGCGCGAGATCGACGCAGCCGAACTGCGGATCCTCGACAGGCGTGCAGCGGTACCGACGATCACCTATCCCGAAGCGCTGCCGGTTACCGCGCGCCGAGAAGATATCGCCGCCGCCATCGCGAAACATCAGGTCGTCGTCGTTGCCGGTGAGACCGGATCCGGTAAGACGACGCAGATTCCGAAGATCTGTCTCGAACTCGGTCGTGGCATCCGCGGCACCATCGGCCACACTCAGCCGCGACGGATCGCCGCGCGTACGGTAGCCGAGCGAATCGCCGAGGAACTGGACACCGAACTCGGCACAACGATCGGGTACACGGTCAGGTTCACCGATCACGCGTCGGAAAATACGCTCGTCAAACTGATGACGGACGGCATTCTGCTCGCCGAGATCCAGCGCGATCGGTTGTTGCGCCGCTACGACACGTTGATCATCGACGAAGCGCACGAACGCAGTCTCAACATCGACTTCCTCCTCGGCTACCTCGCCCAATTGCTGCCGCGCAGACCTGATCTCAAGGTGATCATCACCTCTGCGACGATCGACCCCGAACTGTTCGCGCGGCACTTCGCCACCGCCGGAGTCCCGGCGCCGATCGTCGAGGTGTCAGGTCGGTCGTATCCGGTGGAGATCCGGTACCGACCGACGACGCTGCAGGTCGGCGACGAGACGATCGACCTCGATCCCGTCGACGCGGTCTGCGAGGCTGTGACCGAACTCTTTTCCGCCGGCGACGGCGACGTGCTGGTCTTCCTCTCGGGCGAACGTGAAATCCGCGATACCGCAGATGCTTTGAACGATCTGAAGCTCGCCCGCACCGAGGTCGTTCCGCTCTACGCCAGACTGTCTGCCGCAGAACAGCATCGGGTGTTCACTCCACACACGGGACGCCGAGTCGTGCTGTCCACCAACGTCGCGGAGACGTCGCTCACCGTCCCCGGTATCCGCTACGTGGTCGATCCCGGGACAGCACGAATCTCGCGATACTCGTTGCGCACCAAGGTCCAACGCCTGCCGATCGAACCCATCTCGCAGGCGTCGGCACGCCAGCGTGCCGGGCGTTGCGGTCGCGTCGCCGACGGCATCTGCATCCGGCTGTATTCCGAGGACGACTTCGAATCGCGGCCACAGTTCACCGAGCCCGAAATTCTGCGCACGAATCTGGCAGCGGTCATCCTGCAGATGACGTCGCTCGGGCTCGGCGAGATCGAGAATTTTCCGTTCCTGGAACCACCTGATCAGCGCAGCATCCGTGACGGCGTCGCCCTGCTCGAAGAACTCGGCGCGATCACCACCACAGGCGGACTCGCCCTCACGCCGGTCGGTCGCGAGCTTGCGCAATTGCCCGTCGATCCGCGAATGGCGCGCATGCTCGCCGAGGCGCACCGCTCGGGTTGTTTGACCGAAATGCTCATCATCGTCTCCGCGTTGGCAATTCAGGACGTCCGAGAGCGTCCCGCCGACCACCAACAGGCAGCCGACACCGCACATGCACGTTTCGTCGTCGAGAACTCGGACTTCCTTGCCTACGGGAAACTGTGGGAGTACCTGAACGAGCAGCGAAAGACGCTGTCGTCGAATCAGTTCCGCAAGATGTGTCGCAACGAATTCCTGCATTGGCTGCGCATCCGGGAATGGCAGGACCTGCACGGGCAACTCCGCACGATCACCCGAGGACTCGGTTGGGAGCCCAATACCGCTGCGGCTTCCGAGAATTCGATTCACCAGGCCTTGTTGGCCGGCCTGCTGTCGCACATCGGTTTACGTGACGCGGAAACCAGAGACTTCCTCGGTGCTCGCGGCGCCAAGTTCGCAATCTTCCCTGGCTCGTCGCTGTTCAAGAAGCCGCCGCGCTGGGTGATGGCTGCCGAACTCGTCGAAACGTCGCGGCTGTGGGGTCGGATGGCCGGGCGGATCGAGCCCGAGTGGGCGGAAAAGCTTGCGCCGCATCTGATCAAGAAGACCTACTCGGAACCGCACTGGTCGAGCAAGCGTGGGTCGGCGATGGCCTACGAGCGCGTGACGTTGTACGGGATACCACTCGTCACCGGTCGCGCCGTCAACTACGGACCCATAGATCCGGAGACCTCGCGCGAACTCTTCATCAGACACGCACTCGTCGAAGGGGAATGGACGACGAATCACCCCTTCTTCGCGCGAAACCGGGCGCTGCTCGACGATGTCGAAGAACTCGAACATCGGGCGCGTCGGCGCGACATTCTGGTCGACGACGAGGCTCTGTTCGCCTTCTACGACGAGCGGGTCGGCAGCGACGTCGTGTCGGCACGCCACTTCGACACCTGGTGGAAGAAGGCACGGCGCGCGAATCCCGCTCTACTCGACTTCACCATCGCAACCGTCGTCCACGACAACGCCGTTGCCGTCGTCGGCGGTGACTATCCCGACGCGTGGCGACAGGGCGAGATCCAGTTCCCACTGACCTATCAGTTCGAGCCGGGTACAGACGACGACGGCGTCACCGCCCGCATCCCGATAGCCCAACTGGCACACGTGCGAGCTGTCGGGTTCGACTGGTTGGTGCCCGGAATGCGCGAGGAACTTGTCACGGCACTCATCAAGACGTTGCCGAAACAGCTGCGCCGCAACGTCGTTCCCGCACCCGACTTCGCGCGTGCCGCGCTCGCAGCGGTCAAGCCACGCTCCGAACCACTCACCGCAGCCATCGCACGCGAACTGACCCGCCTCGCGTCGACACCGATCTCACCGAACGACTTCGACCTAGCCGCCCTACCCGATCACCTGCGGATGACGTTCACAGCGACGGACCCCTCCGGCAAGGTCGCCGCGAAGAACAAGGACCTCGCCGCGCTGAAGACTGCTCTGGCACCGCAGGTTGCGAAGGCGGTCGCCGCTGCCGCGTCGGGCATCGAACGACCGTCGGCGACGGTGTGGACGTCGGAATCGCTGGGTACGTTGGCTCCGACCGTCACTCGAACCGTCGACGGTCATCAGGTGACCGGCTATCCGGCACTTGTCGCCGAGTCGAACGGAGTCGCGGTCCGTGTGTTGAGCACACCGACCCAGCAACGTGCGGCGATGCGGACCGGGACACGTGAACTTGTCCTGCGAGCAGTACCGACACCGACGAAACAGGTGACGGCGGGGTTGACGCCCACCGAGCGACTTACCCTCAGCCAGAACCCCTACCCGTCGCTCGACGCCTTGCTCGAGGATTGCAGGGCCTGCGCCGCAAACGAACTCATCGACGCCGCAGGTGGTCCGGTTCACACCCCCGCCGAGTTCGACAACCTGGTTGCGCGGGTCCGTCCACAGCTGGGTGGTCGCGTCCGCGAACTGATTCGCGCGGTGCTTCCGGTGCTGGCCCGTGCCCGCGAACTGTCGGCCGCCTTGGACGGACGACGCGGTGAGGTTGCCGACGACGTGACTCAGCAGCGCGACGGACTGGTGTTCGCGGGATTCGTTTCCGAGTTCGGTGGCGAGCGGCTCGCTCACCTGCCGCGCTATCTGCAGGGCGCCATCGTTCGGCTGGAGGCACTTCCCGCGGGAGCGATCCGCGACAGCAACGGGATGGCTGTACTCGACCGCGTGTATGCGAAGTACGACCGACTGCTGGACTCCCTGCCTGAAGAACGTCGCGGCTCAGCGGTTGTCGTCGACATCTCCTGGCTGATCGAGGAGTTGCGGATCAATCTGTTCGCCCAGCGGCTCGGCACACCGTTCCCGATCTCGGAGCAGCGAATAGACAAGGCCATAGCCGCGATTCGGCGCTAGCTAATTGGAGCGAATGTCACATCGGTACCCCTCGGCGGGACGAAGGCCGCATTCGCTCCGCCGATCGTTGGTGTGAGTGTGCAGTTGGCCCCGCTGGACGACGTCAGGGAACCCCTCACGCCGCTGGCCTGCACTATTCGGTCGCCGCACCGAGCCGGTGGGCACGCAACTCTTCGATCTCACGCTCGAAGTCGTCGGCGGAGCTGAATGAGCGATACACCGATGCGAACCGCAGGTAGGCGACCTCGTCGAGGTCTCGCAGGGGTCCGAGGATGGCCAAGCCGACCTGATGGCTGGGGATTTCGGCGGATCCGGACGCGCGGACGGTGTCTTCGACCTGTTGCGCGAGCAGGTTCAGCGAATCGTTGTCGACATCGCGGCCCTGGCAGGCGCGGCGAACGCCCCGCATAAGCTTCTCGCGGCTGAACGGTTCGGTGACACCACTTCGTTTCACGACGGCAAGGACCGCCGTCTCGACGGTTGTGAATCGACGACCGCAGTTGGGGCATGATCGCCGTCGGCGAATCGCGCTCCCCTCTTCTGCCTCGCGGGAGTCGACCACGCGAGAGTCCGGGTGTCGACAGAATGGGCAGTGCATGTCGAATCCTTTTTCGATGCCGACAAGCTCGCACAACTCGATCGCGCTCTGCGACGAACCGATCAGGCCGGATTCGTGCGTGCAATATGCGATCTCGATGCGACCACTCGGCGTGGTGTGACCAACAGACTCCGAGGATACCCGCCGCCCACTCGGCCGGGACATATCGCCCACCACCAGCGGTGACAGCTCGGCTCGCAGTTGCGCCAAGGATTCGAACATGGTCGGTGCTAGGGCGCTACGGGTGCGATCAAAGCCTGACCGGGCGCAACGCCTGCCGACTTCATGTCGTTGAGCCGCAGAATCTGCTCGACGACTTCGGCGACCGGTGCATCGGGTGAGACGCGAGCCGCTACGTCGGACAGGGTCTCGCCCGACTGGACGTGCACGACGGCGGTAGTGCTCGGAACACTCTCGAGACCACCCGTCCTCAGGTTCCACAGACCGAGCAGCCCGACCACCGCGATGGCGGTCAGCAACATCGTGGCTATAACCGTGCCGAACCCGTATTCCTCGCTTCGAACATCCTCGTCGTCGAGGCGCGGTAGCACCCGCAGGCCGACGGAACCGTAATCGAACGAGCCGTTGGCGGGGCCGCGACTGTCGCTCGTCGCCAGCGCGCGCCGACGCGTCCGCACCGGGCGTAGGCCCTCGTCGGCACGCGCAGTGCCGACAGCGGTGTCCGAGCCGACGCCGGCGATGCCACCGAAATGCGCGTCGAGTCCCGCGTATTCGTTCATTGTGATGCTCATCGGATCCTCCGTCTGCGTCGCCAGCGGCATGTGCGCTGGTGTCGTTGGTGGTGCTTTGCTTGTCCTGGGTTGCCGTGCCGTACTGCCGACGTTCGATCACGCGTTCGATGAACGTCTGTTCGAATTTTCTACCATGCCCCACCGACAAAGTCTCTAGTTTTCGCGACACGTGTCGAACAGGTGTTTGAAACGCAACGTAGATGCGGCTACATTCAGGTTCGAACAGAAGCAGTTCCGAACGCACCGAAGACCGCACAGCAACATTGCGCCGGACCCGTTTCCCGCAACACCCCAACCTGAGCAATCCAGAGAAGGACGGTCACGATGAAAGACGGTCGGCAATGAAGGACGACGGCAGCCAAGAAGGCGCGGCGACTCCAGACATCGCCGCCGGACTCACCGATCGGCAGCGCAAGGTCCTCGAGGTCATCCGCGCCTCGGTGACCGAGCGGGGCTATCCGCCGAGCATCCGTGAGATCGGCGACGCCGTCGGCCTCACCTCGACGTCGTCGGTCGCGCATCAGCTACGCACGCTCGAACGCAAAGGCTTCTTGCGGCGCGATCCCAACAGGCCACGCGCGGTCGACGTGCGCGGCCTCGACGAGGCGATGAGCGATGCTGGCGAGCCGATGCTGGACGACGCAGCGGAGCAGCTGAATCTGCCGACCCCGACCTTCGTTCCCGTGTTGGGACGGATCGCCGCGGGTGGCCCGATCCTCGCCGAGCAGGCGGTCGAAGACATCTTCCCGCTGCCACGCGAACTGGTCGGCGAAGGATCGCTGTTCCTGCTGAAGGTGGTCGGCGAGTCCATGATCGACGCAGCGATCTGCGACGGCGACTGGGTAGTCGTGCGGCAGCAGAACGTGGCGGACAACGGCGATATCGTCGCCGCGATGATCGACGGCGAAGCGACGGTCAAGACGTTCAAGCGGACCGGCAAGGAAGTGTGGCTGCTCCCCCACAATCCGCTGTTCGAACCGATCCCCGGAAACAACGCCGCTGTGCTCGGCAAGGTCGTCACGGTCATCCGAAAGATCTGACAGCGTACACAGATTCGGGTCGGTGGGCCCGCAAGCGAGTGCCACAAAGAGATCCCACACCGACCCGAATCGGTACGCCGTCGGTCAGCCGACGTTCAGGCTGCGCCCGATGATCTCCTTCATGATCTCGGTCGTTCCGCCGTAGATCGTCTGAACACGAGCGTCCAAGTACGCCTTGGCAATCGGATACTCGCGCATGTAGCCGTAGCCGCCGTGTAGTTGCACGCAGCGGTCGATCACATCGATCTGCGCCTCGGTGCTTCGCATCTTCGCCATCGCGGCCTCGGCGACGGTGAGCTTGTCCTCGTTGAGCAGTTCGATGCATTTGTCGACGAACACACGAACGAAGGCTGTCTCGGTCGCGAGTTGGGCCAATTCGAACCGAGTGTTCTGGAACGAGCCGATGGGCTTGCCGAAGGCCTTGCGATCTCGGCAGTACTGCAGGGTCATCTCGAGCGCACCCTCCATTGCGCCCGCAGCCATCACCGCGATCGACAACCGCTCCTGCGGCAGGTTCTGCATCAGGTGGACGAACCCCATCCCCTCCTGGCCGAGCAGATTCGCGCCGGGGACACGGACGTTGTCGAAGTTCAGTTCGGCGGTGTCCTGGGCGGGCAAGCCGATCTTGTCGAGGTGTCTGCCTCGCTCGAAGCCCTCCATGCCACGTTCGACGACCAGCAGGCTGAAGCCTTTCGAGCCCGCGTCGGGATCGGTCCGGGCGACGACGATGATCAGGTCGGAGTTGATGCCGTTGGTGATGAAGGTCTTCGCGCCGTTGAGGATCCAGTCGTCGCCGTCGCGGACAGCGCGGGTCTTGATGCCCTGCAGGTCGCTGCCGGTGCCGGGTTCGGTCATCGCGATCGCGCCGATCAACTCACCTGAGGCGTAGGCGGGGTACCAGCGCTGCTTCTGCTCGTCGGTGGCGAGGTCGAGGAAATACGGCGCGACGACGTCGTTGTGCAGCGAGAACCCGAGGCCGGTGAACCCTCGACGGTGATTCTCTTCGGCGACAATCGTGTTGTAGCGGAAGTCTTTTACGCCACCGCCACCGAACTCTTCGGGAAAAGCGGTACCGAGGAAGCCCTGCTTGCCCGCTTCGAGCCAGACGTCGCGATCGACGATGTGCTGTTCTTCCCACCTGGCGTGATTCGGGGCAACTCGCTGTTCCAAAAACTTCACGTACGACTCGCGGAACATGATGTGTTCCGGCTCGAACAGGGTGCGTTCCACCTGTGGCTCCTCGGTACTCGGCAATAGTTGAAGCGTCCTATTGACCGTACGCCAGCAAGGTGTGCGCTGGACTACCCCGACTTCCCACCGTTGACCTGCGCCAGCCGTCGGAGCACCGGATACCCGATCAAGATGCCGATCGATCCCCACGCGATTCCGCCGAGCTCCGCACTGCCCACCTTCACCGTGAGATCACCGATCCCTGCCACCAACGCGGCCGCGACGACGGTGAGGTTGACCGGATCGGTGAAGTCGACCCTGTTTTCGAACCAGATCCGGACACCGAGCAGACCGATGAGCCCGTAGAGCACCAGCGTGGCACCACCGATCACACCGTCAGGAATGGTGAAGACCAACGCGCCGAACTTCGGTGAGAACGACAGCACGATGGCGGTGGCCGCCGCTACCCAGTAGGCCGCGGTCGAATAGACCCGCGTCGCCGCCATGACGCCGATGTTCTCGGCATACGTCGTCGTGCCGGACCCACCCCCCGCGCCTGCAAGCGTGGTTGCCAGACCGTCCGCGATCAGGGCGTTGCCCGCGACGTCGTCGAGCGACCGACCCGTCATGGCTGCAACAGCTTTGACGTGCCCGACGTTTTCTGCGACGAGGACGACGACCACCGGCAATGCCAACACGATGACCGACAGATCGAAACTCGGTCCGCGGAACTCGGGCAACCCGATCCAGTCCGCTGCGCGCAGCGCGTCGACCCTGGTTTCGGCGAGCGCGCCGGTAACTGCCGCGAAAACCCAGCCGATGACGACGCCGACCAGAATTCCCAAGCGCCCCAACAACCCTGGCCCGAGCACGGTCACGAGGAGGATTGCCACGAGGGTTACCGCAGCGACGAGTGGCTGCATTTCGAACGACGCGGTCGCGGCAGGTGCGAGATTCAGCCCGATCAACGCGACGATCGCACCTGTGACGACGGGCGGCATCACGGCATCGAGCAGTCGAGCGCCCACGACGCGCACCACGACGCCGACTGCCATCAGCACCACACCGACGGCGAGTACGGCACCGAGCTGCGCGGCCGGACCGTCGGACGCCGACGCCGTCAGCGGCGCGATGAACGCGAACGACGAACCGAGATAGCTCGGAATACGACCGCCCGTGATCACAAGGAACAACACGGTGCCGACGCCGGAGAACAGCAGCGTCGTCGTGACAGGGAATCCGGTGATCGTCGGAACCAGCAGCGTCGCACCGAACATCGCGATCACGTGCTGCATCCCGATGCCGACCGTTCGGGGCCAGGTCAACCGCTCGTCGGGTGCGACGACCGCACCCGGCGCAGGAGTCGTGCCGTCGCCGTGCACCGTCCACCGCATCGGTCGAGTCAGTCGGGTCAGAGTCCGGTTGTCAGCCACGAAGCGAATAGTAGGGCCAGCGCGACGATTACGGGCTCCAAGCCAGGCTTCAGCCGAGGATCGCCGTCGCTGCGGCACGCGCTGCCATCGGATCGGCGGTTTCCAGAACAGCAGCTGCCGCGCGTTGGCAATCATCCAAAGTGACCGTGCCGAGCTTCGCGCCGACCGCGCCGACCGCTGCCGCTGCGCACGACAGCGATGTGACACCGAGCCCGACCAGAACGCATGCCAACAGTGGATCTGCGGCCGCTTCACCACATACGCCGACCGGCTTGTTTCGGTCCGCGCCTGCTTTGGCCGTTCGGGCAAGAAGATGCAACACCGCCGGCTGCCAGGGATCGGTGAAGGAGGAGAGCTCGGAGGACATCCGATCCGCCGCCATCGTGTACTGCGCGAGATCGTTGGTGCCGACGGACAGGAAGTCCACGTGCGCCAGAATCTTTTCGGCGAGTAGGGCTGCTGCGGGAACCTCGATCATGACGCCGGGCACGAGCCCACGTTCGCGAACCTTCGCAGCGAACCATTCGGCTTCGGCGGGTGTCGAGATCATCGGCGCCATGACCCAGGGACTTGCACCGGCGGTTGTAGCGGCCGCTGCGATCGCGTCCAACTGTCGATCGAGTATTCCGCTGTCCTGCAGCGCAATACGGACTCCACGGATCCCGAGCGCTGGGTTCGCCTCGTCGGGATGGTTGGCGAATCGCAGCGGCTTGTCCGAGCCCGCGTCCAACGTACGGACGACGACCTTGCTGCTTGGGAACGCTGCGAGTACCTCGCCGTAGATGTCTGCCTGGTCGGCGACCGTCGGCTCGGTGTCGCGATCGAGGAAGCACAGTTCGGTTCGGAACAGGCCGACTCCCTGTGCGGCCGTCGCAGCTGCCGCGCGCGCGCCCAGTCCGTCCTGGACGTTGGCGAGAACGTCGACTCGATGCCCGTCCGCCGTCTGACCCGGGCCCTGCCAGCGCGCAACGGCTGCTGCTTCGACGCGGTGTGCTGCGACGGCTGCCCGTGATGTTTCAGGATCGGGCTCGACGACGACCTCACCCGTCGATCCGTCGAGCAGTACCAACGTTCCGACTGCGATGTCGTCGAGCCCGCCGACTGCGACGACGCACGGAATGCCCAACTGCCGCGCGATGATCGCGGTGTGGCTCGTCTGCCCACCGAGCGAGGTTGCGAGGCCGACGATCAACGCGGGATTGAGTCCGGCGGTGTCGGCGGGTGCAAGGTCGTCGGCCAGCAGCACCGACGGCTCCAGCGGTGTCGGAACACCGGGCTCGGGCGCGCCCTCGAGTTCGGCGAGCACCCGATCGCGGACATCGCGCAGGTCGGTGACTCGTTCGGCCATCAACCCGCCGAGTTTGGTCAGCATCGCCGCGATCTTGTCCGTCGCTGCCGACGCTGCGGCCGTCGCCGGTCGTCCCGACTTGATCAACTTGTCCGCTGCAGATATCCAACCGCGGTCGGTCGCCATTGCCGCGTTTGCGGCAAGTACCTCTGCCGCTGCGCCCGACGACCGGCTTGCCCGATCGCGTAGCCGCTCGGCGACGACCGTGGCGGCAGCGCGGAACTTCTCGCCTTCGGCGGTCCGGTCGGCCGCGTCGATCTCACGATCATCGGCGACGGGTGTCGGTCGAGCGCCCGGCCGAATGACCCGCGCGTATCCGACACCTGGCACGACCGGCGTTCCACGCAGGACTGTGCGTGCGTCCTCTACCCGTACGTCCTGGACCTGACCGTCGTGTACCTGTGCGTGCGACATGTGATCTCCTCCGCGTTTTCAACTCGATGTGACCAAGTTAACTCAGAACCGTTGACAAAGCAACACAAACGGGCGTAAAACAATATGAAGCAACATGAAACAACACGAAGGAGGTCACACCGTGTACGCAGAAGAACGCCAGCAGGCAATCGCCGCTCTGATCGGCATGCGTGGCCGGGTAGCAGTGGCGGACCTGTCGGAGCAGTACGGAGTCACCACGGAAACGGTGCGCCGCGACCTCGCGGCGCTCGACCGAATGGGTGTTGTGCGACGTGTACACGGCGGTGCCGTACCGGCAACCGCTCTGGCCGCGATCGAACCCGGCATAGCGGAACGCGAACACAGCCGTGCCGAGCAGAAGGATCGCATCGCTGCCGCGGCCGTCGACTTTTTCCCTGGCGCAGGTGGCAGCGTCCTCCTCGATGCGGGCACCACCACGGGCCGAGTCGCCGCGCTGCTCCCCTCCGATCGGGATTTGACTCTGGTTACCAACTCGATCCCGATCGCGGCACGGGTGGCCGGCCTCGGCGGCGTCGCACTGCACGTTCTCGGCGGCCGCGTTCGTGGCCTCACCCACGCCGCCGTCGGCGACGACGTGCTGCGTGTCCTCGCAACGCTTCGGCTCGACGTCGCCTTCATCGGCACCAACGCGCTGAGTGTCGGCCACGGCCTGTCGACGCCGGACACCGACGAAGCAGCGGTGAAACGGGCGATGTTGCACAGCGCCCGCCACGTCGTCGTGGTCGCAGATTCCTCCAAGATCGGCCGTGAACACCTGATCAGCTTCGGCGACATCGACTCCATCGACGTGTTGATCACCGATACCGACATCGATCCGGAACACCGGAAAGAGTTGGAAGACAAAGGAATAGAGGTCGTCGCAGCATGATCGTCACCTTGACGGCGAACCCGAGTATCGACAGGACCGTCACACTCACATCGCCACTGGAACGAGGTTCGGTCCACCGCGCGGCAGCTGCGGTGTCCGATCCCGGCGGCAAGGGTGTCAACGTCGCCCGAGTCGTCACCGCCGCGGGGGTACCCGCGATCGCGTTGCTGCCTGGCAGCGCCGACGATCCGCTGTTCACCTCGCTCAACGACCACCACATCGACTACCGCCGCGTCGACGTCGCCTCACCTGCCCGGATCAATCTGACGATCTCCGAACCGGACGGCACGACGACGAAGATCAACGAGCCCGGCGCCGTCCTGTCGACCGAGTCGCGCCGCCACCTCGCCGACCGACTGCGCCAGTTGGCAGGAGGCCAGACAACATGGGTCGTCCTTGCCGGCTCGTTGCCACCCGGGGTTCCGGACAACTGGTACGCGGAGTTGTGCCGAAACCTGGCTCATCTGCCGGTCCGCATAGCCGTCGACACGTCGGAGGAGCCGTTGCTGGCCCTCGCTCGCGGACTGTCGAAGTCGACTCCGAACCTCCTCAAGCCCAACTCGGAGGAGTTGGCGCAGCTTACCGGAGCCTCCGCGAAAGACATCGAAAGTGCTGCTGCGCAGGGTGATCCGACCCTCGCGGTGCAACTGTCTCGCACCCTCGTCGAGCAGGGTGTCGAAACCGTCCTCGCGACACTCGGTGCAGCCGGTGCCGTACTCGTCGACAGCACAGGAGCGTGGTACGCACAATCTCCACCGATGATTCCGCGGAGCACAGTCGGAGCAGGCGACTCCTCGCTCGCGGGCTATCTTCTCGCCCAGATCGAAGGCGCGGCGCCGGCGCAGTGCCTGCAACGCGCGGTCGCATACGGCTGCGCGGCCGCGGCCCTTCCCGGCACGGCATTACCCACACCGGCCGACGTCGACATCGCGTCCGTCGTCGTCACCCCCGTCGACGGCACCCGCGTCGACGTCACTGCCGCACCCGCACAAGTCATCGCATGACCGCCCAGACCCCGAGCACCGACAAAGGAACCGCCATGTCCGATCCCACGCCCCAGCCGATCATCACCCCCGAGTTGATCAGCCTCGACACTTCGCTCGGCACGTCGAAGGACGCCGTAATCACGGCGCTCGCCCAGCGCCTTGCCGATGCCGGACGCGCGAGCGCCGCAGCCGATCTCGCCGCGGCCGCACATGCTCGCGAAGAGCAGTCCGCGACGGGTCTGCCCGGCGGAATCGCAATCCCCCATTGCCGATCCGAGTCCGTCCTGACTGCGTCACTCGGCTTTGCGCGACTCGATCCGAAGGTCGACTTCGGCGCTCCCGACGGACCCGCCGACCTCGTCTTCCTCATCGCCGCGCCCGAGGGTGCAGGTGCCGCGCATATGAAGCTGCTCTCCAGTCTCGCGCGCGCCCTCGTGAAGCCGGCCTTCGTCGCAGGCTTGCGGGCAGCGAAGAGTCCGGAGGAGATCGTGACCCTCGTCGAGGACGTGCTGAAGCCGAAACCGAAGAAGGTCGCGGCTCCGGCTGCCTCGACACCTGCAGCCGCAGAACCTGTCGCGGCAGCGCCTGCACGTAAGCACATCGTCGCAATCACCGCGTGTCCCACCGGTATCGCGCACACCTATATGGCCGCCGATTCGCTCGTCGCCGCAGGCGAACGCGCCGACGTCACGGTCCACGTGGAAACCCAAGGCTCCAGCGGAAGTACGCCGCTGAGCCCCGACCTCATCGCCTCCGCCGCCGCTGTCATCTTCGCCACCGACGTCGGCGTCAAAGGCAAGGAACGGTTCGCGGGCAAGCCGGTCATTTCCTCCGGTGTGAAGCGAGCAATCAACGAGCCTGACACCATGATCACCGAGGCCCTGCGCGCAAGCCTCAACCCGGCCGCCGCGAAGGTGGGTGGCACGGCTGTCGCAGCGGGGGCTGCCGACGCCGCAGGGACGATCGGCTGGGGAACCCGCCTACGACAGATCCTGCTCACCGGCGTGAGCTACATGATTCCGTTCGTCGCTGCCGGTGGCCTCCTCATCGCACTCGGCTTCCTGCTCGGTGGCTACGAGATCACGGACAAAGCCAAGGACATCGTCCTCGACAACTCGCTGACCGCGCTGCCCGAAGGCGGTCTCGCCACCTATCTCGGCGCCGTGCTGTTCCAACTCGGCTCACTCGCGTTCAGCTTCCTTGTCCCCGCACTCGCCGGCTACATCGCCTTCGCGATCGCCGACAGGCCAGGCCTCGCACCAGGTTTCACGGCAGGTGCGGTCGCGGTCTTCGTCGGTGCCGGCTTCATCGGTGGCCTCGTCGGCGGTATCGTCGCCGGTTTCGCCGCGCTGTGGATCTCCAAGATCGGGGTACCACAGTGGGCCCGCGGATTGATGCCGGTCGTCGTCATTCCGCTCTTCGCCACTCTGCTCGTCGGCGCCCTGATGTTCATCGTCCTCGGTAAGCCACTCGCAGCCATCACAAGCGGATTGACCAACTGGCTCAACGGATTGTCCGGCAGCTCGGTCATCCTGCTCGGCATCATCCTCGGTCTGATGATGTGCTTCGACCTCGGCGGTCCGGTCAACAAGGCGGCCTACGCGTTCGCCGTAGCAGGTCTCAACGTCAACGACACCGCATCGCTGCGCATCATGGCTGCGGTGATGGCAGCCGGGATGGTTCCGCCGCTCGCCATGGCACTTGCCTCGACGCTCCGACCGCGCCTGTTCAGCGAGGCCGAACGCGAAAACGGCAAGGCCGCATGGCTTCTCGGCGCAACGTTCATCTCCGAAGGTGCCATCCCGTTCGCCGCAGCAGACCCGTTCCGAGTCATCCCGTCGATGATGGCCGGAGGCGCTGTGACCGGTGCGCTCATCATGGCAACCAGCACCACCCTGAGCGCCCCGCACGGCGGCATCTTCGTCTTCTTCGCAATCGGCAAGCTCGCCTGGTTCCTGATCTCCCTCGCGATCGGAACTGCCATCGGTGCGGCGTGCGTCGTGTTAGCCAAGGAATTGATCCATCGCAAGCCGGCCGTTGCCGACGCCGAACTTGCCGCAGTAGCAGCCTGATTCACCAACCAACCCAATCGAAGGAGCTAGTCATGCCGAGCACAACAGTCGTCGTCGGATCGTCCGTCGGATTGCACGCCCGCCCAGCGGCCATCATCGCCGAGGCAGTCGAAGAGGCAGGAGTCGAGGTCACACTTGCCCTCGTCGATGCCGATGACGAAGACGACGAGCCCGTAGACGCCGGATCTGCGTTGATGATCATGACGCTCGGCGCAACAGCAGGCACCGAAGTGATCATCAGTTGCGACGATCCGGACGTGCTGCACACCATCGCCGCGCTGGTCGCGGCAGATCTGGACGCAGCTCCGTAGGTTCTCGACTCGTTCACCATCACGGTGTCGCACCCACCAACGGGGTGCGGCACCGTCGGTCTATGGATAGGACAGCGGCGTTGCGCCTCGAACCGTCAACATCGCTGTCATGACCCCGATCTCGTTACCCTGATCGGCCACGAGCAACCTCGCGAGTCGACGAATCGGCTCCGCGTCGACGAGATCGACCGCCGACCGAGCCATCGCGATACCACCCTGGTGATGGCGAATCATCAACTGCAGGAACAGTATTTCCGCGTCGGCTCCTCGCAGCGTCGACAGCCGCGTGAGCTCGTCGACGCTGGCCATTCCCGGCATCGGTGCTGCGCCGCCGTGATCGTGCGGTCCATGGTCACTCATCCACTGCATGGGATGCGCAGGCACGAAGGGCAGTTCGAGAAGACTCAGCCAGCCTCGCATCGTCGCGATCTCGGCGGTCTGCGCAGCGGAAATCCGGTCGGCGAGCACCCGGACCTGCGGATCGCAGTCCCTCGTCAACGTGTTCGCGAGCTGAATTGCCTGTTCGTGATGCACCGACATGTCTTGGGCGTAGCCGATGTCTGCCGCGGACAACCGCACACTGTGCTCGTCCGCGGTTCGCGAGGTCGCCAACCGATCCCCCAGCGCGACACCGAATGCAAGGACAGCAACCAGAGCCACCACAATGCCGACGGGACGCACCCAGCGTTTACGAGCCAACGGTCGAATCCTGGTCCGCCGGAACCTCGTACACACCGTTGTCGAGTTGCAGCGCCATAAATCCGTTGTCGCTGCACGAGGTCCAGATCTGATCGCCGTGAAACTCGGGCGGTGAGAGACACCAGTCCGACGTCAGGTCACCGAATGCGACCTGACCTGTCCGCGGACCGATGGCGACGTTCGGATCGACCCTGCCTTCGAGGATCGAGCGGGCCAGCGGCAGAAAGTCGAACACCGGCACACCCACGATCGACGCAACGGCGTGGATCGAGTTGGTCAGTGTGAGGTTCTTGCTCTTCTGCGCGGGCGGGTTGTAGTACGCGATCTCTCTGATGTTGTCGAGATTTCTGACGTCGAACACCCGGATGCCCGACGAAATCCAGGAGCAGGCGAGGGTGGTCGGATCGTTCGGCCGATCGACGGCGCAGTAGTGCGACTCGTAGGCGAACAGGGAGCCACCCGACGACGACCGCACGTTTGCATCGATGTTGTCGGGCAGGTTGATCTCGAGTTTGATCTTCTGAACGACCGTGGCGTTGGCTTCGTCGGTGATGTCGAAGACTTTGACCCCACCGGAACCGGCCTCGTCAGCGGTGAAGAAATAGGGTTTGCCGTCGTAGGTCACCGGGATGCTGTGCTGATTGAAGTGCCCGTCGGTCCACAGGTAGGTGGCGATCTGCGGCACGACCGGGTACGGATCGCGACGCTGGACCGCACTGATGTCGAGGATCGTGAGACCGCCCAGATTCGACAGATACATCCGGTTGCCGTCGGGACTGATACCGAAGCCGTGGCCCGTGAAGCCGTGCAGCCCTTGCCAGATCACGCGTGGGTTCGCCGGGTCGACGAGATCGATCGCGCTCACGAAACCAGGGAAGACGCCGTCCGCCCAGTAGGTATTGCCGTCGGGCGAGAAGCCGCCCTCGTGCGAGAGGAAAGGCAGCGGCATCCTCGGATCGGTGCCTGGCCCTGGATTGAGCAACTTGGGATGCGCGCAATCGGAGATGTCGTATACGGAGAAGAAGCCTGCGCCCGTTGCGGCAGGAACCGCCGTTGCCGCAAGCAGCTTGCGAGCCTTGTTGACCTTGAGGCTTTCCCACGTGCCACCGATCATCGCCGGTTCGTTCAGCGAGGCTGTCATGACAGGGTTGCGCGGATCCGACACGTCGAGCACCTGCACACCCGGCGCCGGTCCGAGCAGGTTGCCAGGGAAGAACGTGCTTGTGTAGGAGCAATGGTCGTAGGTCACGGAGAGAATGCCACCGCCACGATCCTGCAGACCGCCGATCAGCGACATGTTGCAGCGATACCCCTCCGTGCTGCGTCCGCTGTTGCGGTCCTCGGCGGGGACGTCACCCTGCAAACCCGTTTCGGGAAGTGAACCCGGTCCGCAGTCGGCGCGAGGCACGGCGGCCGATCCGACGTCGAAGGACGTGAAGGTCTCCGCCGACGCCGTCGCAGGTAGTCCGGTCATGGACACGATCAGCGATGCCGCGACAGCGACGGCCCCGACCAGCAATCGACCGTTCGACACGAAGCCCTCCCGACGTCCCACAGTCCCAAGCGAGCGCTTGGTTGGAGATCAACGTAGCAGGAGGGTTATCTGCGTCGCACCCACACGATCGCGATACCCACCATCGCGGCGACGCCGAGAGCTACGACGGCCCACCATGTCGGTCCCCACGCCGTTGCCGGCTCGCCGGAGGTCGTCGATTCGGTCGCGTCTGCCGGGCGGACCAGATCGCTCGCCCCGCGCAGGATCTGCAGCGGTGGCAGCGGACCGCTCGCTGCCTCGGATGCGATGACGAGATCGCCAGCGGGAGTGAATGCCACGGCTTCGCCCTGCGGTTGGCGCGGCACCGCAATCCGCATGCCTGGCCCGCTGGTCAACGCCTTCGCGATATCGCCGTCCGCGGCCCAGTACAGGTACACCTCGCCGTAGGTGCGCAGTGCGGCGACCTTGCCGTCCGCGCTGACGGCACCACCGGTGACCGGACCCGGCCACGGCAGCGGACCTACCTCGACCAGCGCAGACGGACCAGGACTCGGTAGGTCGTTCACAGCGACATCACCCGCAGGCACGTACACGGCGCCGATCCCGATGAGCTCCTTGGACACGATCACCGGACGCCCACTCGCTTCGATGAGCAGCGCCTCGGCGTCGTGCTTGCCGTCGGGATAGGTCAGCCGATGCAACTCCCCCGCACCGTCGATGGGACTCATGCGGGTGAGCGCGACCGTGTCGCGCACCTGCCGATTGTCGCCGGTATCGGACAACCACAGGGCGCCGCCCGCGAACTGCAGATCCTCGACGTCGTACGGGTCGACCGGCACGGTCAGCCAGCGCGTCATGTTGCAGTCGGAGTCGAGAACGGCCAATTTGTCGTCGGTACCACTGTCACCGATCGCGTACATGACGTCGCCGTCGAAAGCGAGGCCGGACAGTTCCTCCAACCCGCGATCGGTCGGCGTGCACAGTGTCTCGAAAGATGTTTCCGACGTCGCGGGGGCAGCCGCAGCGGGACCAGCCGACACGAGGGCTACGGCAAGCACGGCAAGCAGGCGTCGACCACCGACAGCCCACTGATCCACAGCGCCGACTATCCGCTGTGCGCGTAGGCGTGCAACACCGACGCCAGCGACTGCGGCACCCGTGCGTGCACGCGCGTGCCGTCCTCGTCGTGCGTCGAATCGAGAATCCGGCCGTCGGCGTGAATCCGCGCCACGAGGTCGCCCCGGTTGTAGGGCAGCAAAACACTCACCTCGACGTCGAGGCGCCCGAGGATCTCGCCGAGCCGCGCACGCAACGAATCGATTCCGTCGCCGGTGTGTGCCGAGACGAACTCCGCGCCCGTGAGAACCCCACGCAACTGCGTCAGCGTCACCGGATCGGCAGCGTCGATCTTGTTGACTACCAACAGTTCCTGCGGTGCGGGTGAGTCGGTCTCGCGCAGCACCGAGGTCACGACCTCGCGCACGGCCTTGATCTGCTCGTCCGGCAGCGGGTCGGAACCGTCGACGACATGCAGCAGCAGGTCGGCATCGGTGACCTCCTCCAGCGTCGAACGGAACGCCTCGACCAACTGGGTCGGCAGGTGGCGCACGAACCCGACCGTGTCGGTCAGGACGTACTCGCGACCGTCGGGCAGATCCGCACGTCGTGTCGTCGGATCGAGCGTGGCGAAGAGCGCATCCTGAACGAGCACACCGGCATCGGTGAGCGCATTGAGCAGACTCGACTTGCCCGCGTTGGTGTAGCCGATGATGGCAACCGACGGCACACCGTTGCCGAGGCGGCGGGAGCGCTTGGTGTCGCGCGCCTTCTTCATGTCCTTGATCTCGCGACGCAGCTTGGCAGTGCGCTCGCGGATGCGACGCCGATCGGTTTCGATCTTCGTCTCACCGGGACCACGCAGACCGACGCCACCGTTGCTGCCCGCTCGACCACCGGCCTGCCTGGACATCGATTCACCCCAACCACGCAGGCGCGGGAGCATGTACTCCATCTGGGCGAGGGCGACCTGCGCCTTGCCTTCGCGCGACGTCGCATGCTGGGCGAAGATATCGAGGATCAGTGCGGTCCGGTCGATGACCTTGACCTTGACCACCTTCTCCAGCGCCGTCAGCTGCGCGGGCGTCAATTCACCGTCGCAGATCACGGTGTCGGCACCGGTCGCGAGCACGATGTCGCGCAACTCGATCGCCTTGCCCGACCCGATGTAGGTCGCTGCGTCGGGTTTGTCGCGGCGCTGCACCATCGCTTCGAGGACTTCCGAACCCGCCGTCTCGGCGAGAGCTGCCAATTCGGCCATGCTGCCTTCGGCCTGCGCGGCGCTGCCTTCGGTCCAGACGCCGACCAGGACGACCCGCTCCAGCCGCAGCTGGCGGTATTCGACCTCGGTGACGTCGGTGAGTTCGGTCGACAACCCGGCGACGCGACGCAGGGCGCTGCGATCGGCGAGCTGCATTTCGCCGACCGATGGAGCCGTCCAGCGGCGCAGCCCCTGAGCGGGCGGGGTGTCGAACGTGGGGAAATCGGTCGTGTCGTCGAACGTGTCATCGTCGTACGTGTCACCGTCGAACGTGGCGTCGGCACTGCCCGCGTCGCCGTCGACCGCAACTGCTTGCGCTGTGTCTGCTTCTGAGTGCTCTGATTTCGTCATACAACGTCCATGATCCCACGCTGGACCGACAGACGCATTCGGTTATTCCGCTAGCGCAAACCGGCCCACCAGTCGTCGTCGATGGTTCCCGACGCAACCAGTACGGACGGTCCTCGTAAATCGGCTTCACCTGCAACGATACGCACGACTACCTCGCCACCGAGCACGCGGACCACAACTTCGCCCTCGTCCGCGCCGTCGAATTTCAGCGCCGCCGCGGCCGCGGCCACGGTCCCGGTACCGCACGAGCGGGTCTCACCGACGCCGCGCTCGTGCACCCTCATGTGCACGGCACCGGCATCGAGTCGCGTCACGACCTCGACGTTCACGCCGTGCGGAAAGAAGCCTGGGTCGTAGCCGGGGGCCACTGCGAGGTTCAACGCTGCGAGCGCATCGGCCGTCAGCTGACCGTCGACACACGCGAGGTGTGGGTTGCCGACGTCGATGCCGATGCCCTCGAACGCTCTGCCGTCGATCGTTGCGACCGACGAACCCAACTCGCGGACCTTGCCCATCGAGACCGTCACCTCGCCGAGGAATCCGTTGGCGCTGTTCACCACAACCGGGCGCGCACCCGCTCGACTACCGACGACGAATTCACGCCGGTCGTCGAGACCGCTGGCGTTGAGATAATGCGCGAACACCCGAACGCCGTTGCCGCACATCTCCGCGATCGAGCCGTCCGCGTTGCGGTAGTCCATGAACCAGTCGTCGGCTGCCACGCCGTCTGGCAGCGTGTCGAGCACGCCCGTCGAGATCAGCGCGCCTGCCTTCGCGACGCGCAGCACGCCGTCGGCACCGAGTCCGCGGCTTCGTGCGCAGAGCGCAGCGACCCGCTCAGCGCGCAGATCGATCGCGGCATCCGGGTCGGGTAGGACGACAAAATCGTTCTCCGTGCCGTGGCCCTTCGAGAACTGCATGGTGCTCAGTCTATTCCAGGCGCCACAGGGGCTCACGGCGCTGCCGCGCGATCTCGTACAGGCTGACCGCTCCTGCCGACGGCGCACCGAGCGAACTTGCCGCACCACCGATCGGGATGTTGACGACGACGTCGCAGGCTTCGCGCCAGGCCGCGCTCATCCCACGCGACTCGTTACCGATCACCAGGATCGTGCCGCCGGTGAAGTCATGGTCGTACACCGCACTCGACCCGTCCTCGTCGGTTCCGACGATGCTCATCGGAACGCCGCCCGCGTGCATACGATCGCGAAACGCGATGACGTCACGCGCGTCGGACACCCGCAGGACGGGAATCGCGAACAGTGATCCAGTCGATGCCCGCACACATTGCGGGTCGAACTGATCGGCGGCATGCCCGCACACGACGACCGCCTCTGCTCCGAAGGCGTTCGCCGATCGAATCAGGGTGCCGAGGTTTCCCGGCGACGTCGGTCGGTCGAACACGACGACGACGGGAGCGTGTCCGGTCGGTGTCCAGGTCGCAAGATCCGTGCTGCGCGTTTTCGCGACGGCGATCAATTCGGGCGCGGTGGAGGTCTTTTCGCCGAGCTCGGCGATCAGGTCGGGTACGAGACCGATCGTCGGGATCGTCGTCGTATCGAGCACTCCCCGAGCCCAATCCGACAGATGTGGCCCACCGACCCGGTACAGCAGCGACTCCAGCGGCCAGTCGTTGTCGAATGCGATCTTGATCGGTCGCACACCTTGTACGAGGAACCGGCCTGCCTTGGTTCGCTTGCTCCGGTTGTGGAGGTAGGACTGCCACTGCTGAAACCCGGCGTTGCGAGCACTGACACGGCGACTTCGCGCCCCTTCGACTATCACTGAACTCCTAGCTGTTGCAGCGACGCGGACACAACGTCCGGGTCTGCGCCGTCGACCCATCTAACCCGACGGTCGCGGCGAAACCACGACCGCTGTCGCCGTACATATCGGCGTGTTCCGATCAGAGTGCGTTCCCGCGCGTCCTCGAGACTCGCCGTGCCGTCCAGATATTCGAGCACCTGCGCGTAGCCGATCGCACGTCGCGCGGTCACTCCCTCTCGCAGACCCTGCTGGACCAGACCTTCGACCTCGGCGACGAAACCCTCGTCGAACATGCGGTCGGTGCGGCGTTCGATCCGCTCATCGAGACCGGCCGTCTCCCGGTCGACGCCGATCACGACCGTCCCCCAGCGCGGCTCCCCGATCGTCGGCGCCGATGCTGCGAACGGCTGCCCGGTCAGCTCGACGACCTCCAGTGCACGCACCATACGACGGCCGTCGCTCGGCAGTATCGCCGCTGCGGCTGCGGGGTCGGCGACGGCCAGTGCTCGGTGCACGGCCTCGACACCGCCATCGGCCAGTACGGCTTCCCATTTGGCGCGCACGGCCGGATCGGTCGCAGGGAAAGTCCAGTCGTCGAGCAGGGACTGGATGTAGAGCATGGAGCCGCCGACGATCACCGGCACCACACCTCGCTCGAGCATCGCTTCGATATCGGCCGTCGCAGCACGTTGGTAGTTCGCTACCGTCGCCGTCTCGGATATGTCGAGAACGTCGAGCCGATGGTGTGGGATGCCCCTGCGGTCGGCGGGAGCAAGCTTCGCGGTCCCGATATCCATGCCGCGGTACTGCTGCATCGCGTCGATGTTGACGATCTCGCCACCGACCCGTTCGGCGATGTCGAGCCCGAGGTCCGACTTGCCCGCAGCGGTCGGACCGACAACAGCAATCGGGACGATCGGCGTAATAGGCGATGTCATGGCAGCCAGAGGCCGACGTGATAGCCGACCCCGTACGGCGCGTCGTCGTAGGTGGTCGTGCAGGTCGGGCTGGTCGTGAACATCGCGGCGAGCACCTGATAGGCGGCTCTGCCTGCAACGCCGAGTTCGGCGCACACGACAGGGTCCAGTTCGGCGATGCGCTCGCAATCGCCTTCCGTCAGAGCAGCACTCAGCTCGTCCTGGTACGCCTGCGCACGCGGATCGAACGACCCGGGCGCCTTGGGGGTCAGCGTGTTGGCGCCGTCGGCGACGATCAACACGCCGTGGTCGGCAACGTCGCCGTCGAATCGCTCGCGGAGCGCTGCACCCAGTTCGGCGCAGTAGACCGGTGACGTGTCCGCCGCGACCACGACGACATCGGCACTCGCCTCGGGTGCAGCACGTCCGCGCAACCACCCGCCGATCAGCACGGCGACGGGCAGGTCGGCGTCCGGCTCACCACTCGACTGCGGCGACAACGTGACACGAACATCGCGGCCGAAGCCTCGGAACGTGCCGACCGCTCCCGGGGGCACTTCGAGTTCCGTCGCGCCGACGCCGATGATCGTCCACCGCTGCGCCCGATCGCCGAGGGCAGCAGCAGCGTCGAGGGCAGTGTTGCGCAATTGCTCGGTTGCAGACGCGTCCGCACCGTTCAACTCGGGAACGAGAACGAGGGGCGACGGAACCAACGCCGCGGCAGTGAACACGCCTTCAACCGTAGTGGCGACCGCGTGCGAGCTCGGACAGGCGTCGCGGCAACGCGGCACGATCTCGCCTGATTCAATGGTCTGCAACGCTCGTACCGGGTCTAATGGGATGAGCAACACGCACAAGGCAGCCGTGACGCGCGGCAGAGACGAGGAAAAGCGATGACCGACGGCAGCGGAATCGAAGCAGGGACACCCGAGTCGAACAGTCCGGCAGCAGGCGCAGAGGAAACCGGCACACCCGAAATCAGCGCACTGGCATCCGGTTCACAGGCAACGGATGCGCCGCAATCGAGCGGATCGGTGGCCGAGGTTCCCACGCCCGCACCGGACGCCGGCCAACCGGGCGCACCGGCCGCGGGAGCACCGAAGCCCGGCGCACCTCGCCCCGGTCCCGCGCCCACCGGCATTCCGAAGCCGGGTGGTCCGAGTCCGCGGGCCGACGCACCCAAACCACACGCGGTCAAACCGACCGGCCCCAAACCTGGTCCAGCACATCTGCATACGGTTGTCGTGCCTGCCGCGAGCGACCCGAGCCTCTTCGGACGCGTCGACGAAGACGGCACGGCCTGGGTCAAGACCGCCGACGGTGAACGTCGGATCGGGTCGTGGCAGGCAGGCGATGCGACGGAAGGTCTTGCCCACTTCGGTCGCCGTTTCGACGATCTCGCCACCGAGGTGACCCTCCTCGAAGCCAGGTTGGCCTCGGGAACCGGCGACGCACGCAAAACCAAGGCGGCAGCGACAGCGATCGCCAACGCGCTTCCCACAGCAGCGGTCATCGGCGACGTCGACTCCCTCGCTCGCCGACTCGCCGCCATCGTCGAGCATTCCGACGAAGCCGCCGCGCACGCCAAGGAAGAAAAAGACCGGGTCCGGCACGAGCACACGGAGCGCAAGGAAAAATTGTGCGCCGAAGCCGAGCAGATCAGCACGGAATCGACGCAGTGGAAAACGGCGGGCGATCGGCTGCGCGAGATCCTCGACGAGTGGAAGACCATCCGCGGCGTCGATCGCAAGGTCGACGACGCACTGTGGAAGCGGTACTCGAAGGCGCGCGAAGGGTTCAACCGGCGCAGGGGTGCGCACTTCGCCGAACTCGATCGCGAACGGGCGGCGGCCAAGACCCGCAAGGAAGAACTGGTCGCCAAGGCCGAGGAGTTGTCGCATTCGACCGAGTGGGGTCCGACGTCGGCGACGTTCCGCGATCTCCTCGTCGAGTGGAAGGCCGCCGGACGGGCGCCTCGCGAAGCAGACGACGCTTTGTGGAAACGGTTCAAGGGTGCCCAGGACGTGTTCTTCGCGGCACGCAATGCCGAAGCGTCCGAACGTGATTCGGAGTTCGAAGAGAACGCGAAGGTAAAGGAATCGCTGCTCGCGAAGGCTGCGCACATCGATCCTGTCGCCGACATCGACGGCGCACGGG
The DNA here is from genome assembly GCF_043944905.1 of Antrihabitans spumae. Classification (NCBI taxonomy): domain Bacteria; kingdom Bacillati; phylum Actinomycetota; class Actinomycetes; order Mycobacteriales; family Nocardiaceae; genus Antrihabitans; species Antrihabitans spumae. Next base: position 65,190 of record NZ_JBIMSN010000060.1, on the reverse strand, counting down.
CAGCATTGCGCGAGCTCCTCGAGAAGTGGGACGCAGCGGGCAAGGTGCCGCGCGAGAAGATGGCTGATCTCGAAGCTCGGCTACGGGCAATCGAGAAGCGTGTCCGCGACGCCGCCGATTCGCAATGGCGACGTACCGACCCCGAAGCCGTCGCGCGCGCCGCACAGTTCCGTGAACGCGTCGCAGCGTTCGAGGAGCAGGCCGCCAAAGCGACAGCAGCAGGCAAGCGCCGCGACGCGGAGAAGGCGCTCGAACAGGCCAAACAGTGGCGCGAATGGGCCGAAGCCGCCGAAGGCGCGGTCACCAACCGCTGACTTTCACGGATCGAAGGGCCCCCTGACGGCGCTGACCGTCGTCGGCGGACCCCTCGGTCCGCTTGGATCGACAGCTACCTCGGCTGACGCCAGTCCGGTCCGTGGTCCTGCGCTGCTGCCTTGATTCGACGTTGCTCCTCGGCTTCGAGCAGTAGAGCGGTCCGGCTCCACACGACACGGATCCAGTGGAACGTCAGGACCGCAATGGTGATCCAGCCGAGGACGAGGCCGATTCCGGGTCCGCCGCCAGGATGATCGGGTGGGAGGGTCTGGCGACTCCAGATCGCGAGCATGCCGAACACGGTCGCGACGGCTGATCCGGCGACGGCAATCCAGGCAAGAACCCAACGTCGGGTCAGCAGCGCAAGCGTCGAAAAACCGACTCCGAACACAAGCGCGAACCAGACGAACAACCGCGACGGCAACGCGATGTACTCGGCCAACGCGGCATCGTCACCGGCCAGGACATCGAAACCTTTTGCTGCGCCGGTGTGTGGCAGCGCGAGGCTGGCGAGCAGAACGACGACGAGCACGGCAACGACGACGGCACGCACACCTGGATCGATCTCACCCGCCATCTTCTTCTCGACGGCATCGACGTCGTCGCGAAGCTGATCGATGGGGTCGGTTCTCTTGTCCGAGTTGCTCACGTGCTGCATCCTGTCACCGCAGGCAGCGGCGCCGGAACGCCGATCTGCGGTAGTCCTAGTCCAACTCCGATGGGTGGTGTCTTGGGTGTGACGCCACGCTCGAACGCGTCGCCTGCCCGAGTCCTGCGATGGCTCTTCACAAGTCCGTCAGCGATGAGGAAATGCGGTGCGGCCGACGTGACGTCGACGGTGACGATGTCGCCAGGACGAACGGTTCCGTCGATCGCGCCGATCGGTGGAAAGTGCACGAGTCGTCCGTCGCGCGCGCGGCCGCTCATCCGTGCCGCGGCCACATTCTTCTTGTTGGGCGCATCTGCGACGAGTAGCTCGACTTCCCGCCCGACGATCTTGCGGTTTTCCTCGAGCGACACTTCCTCCTGCAGCGCGATCAACCGTTCGAAACGTTCCTGGACGACGGCCTTCGGTACCTGATCGGCCATCTCGGCGGCAGGCGTTCCCGGACGTTTCGAATATTGGAAGGTGTACGCACTCGTAAAGCGTGCCTTGCGAACGACATCGAGGGTCTCGGCGAAATCTTCCTCGGTCTCGCCGGGGAATCCGACGATGATGTCGGTGGTGATCGCAGCGTGCGGCATCGCGGCGCGAACCTTCTCGATGATGCCGAGGAAACGTGCCTTGCGGTAGGAGCGTCGCATCGAACGAAGCACACGATCCGAGCCCGACTGCAACGGCATGTGCAACTGGGGGCACACGTTGGGGGTCGCCGCCATCGCCTCGATCACGTCGTCGGTGAACTCCGCGGGATGCGGTGAGGTGAACCGGACGCGTTCCAGGCCGTCGATGTCACCACACGCGTGCAGCAGTGCGGCGAACGCGCCACGGTCGCGACCGAGCTCGGGATCGGCGAACGACGCACCGTAGGCGTTCACGTTCTGCCCGAGCAGCGTCACCTCGAGCACCCCCTCGTCGACCAGCGCCTGCACTTCGGCCAACACGTCGCCGGGACGCCGGTCGACCTCCTTACCGCGCAAAGCCGGGACGATGCAGAAAGTGCAGGTGTTGTTGCAGCCCACCGAGATCGACACCCACCCGGCATACGCGGACTCGCGCTTGGCAGGCAGGGTCGAGGGAAATGCTTCGAGCGATTCGAGGATTTCGACCTGCGCCTCGTTGTTATGGCGCGCACGCTCTAGCAATGTCGGCAGCGATCCGATGTTGTGGGTGCCGAAGACGACGTCGACCCACGGCGCCTTGCGAACGACGACGTCGCGGTCCTTCTGCGCAAGGCAGCCGCCGACGGCGATCTGCATCCCGGGCCGTTCCTGCTTGACCGGCGCGAGCTGACTGAGGTTGCCGTACAGCTTGTTGTCCGCGTTCTCTCGGACCGCGCACGTATTGAAGACGACAAGATCGGCGCTGGTACCGGCCGCGGCCTTCGTGTAGCCGGCCTCTTCGAGGAGACCCGACAGGCGCTCGGAATCGTGCACGTTCATCTGACAGCCGTACGTCCGAACTTCGTAGCTGCGTTGTTCGGAGCTGAGTTGTTCGGAGCTGAGCTGTTCGGGACGTCCGGAGGATGCGGATTCTACGACTTCGTCGACCTTCGTTGACACGCTTCAGACTAGCCCACGGCGTTGCCCCTCCCGGTATCCGCACAGGTAGACGACCGATCACACCGCTCGAATCCGGTGTGTTGTGTGGTTTGCGCCGGCTCGGGACGGATCCGGCGAAACTCCGTCGATGGCAACGCCTCACATCACCGTGGTGAAAATTTTCAACCGCATGCGACTCGCTGCCTCGATTCGTGTGGCAATTCACAGGAATCCGCATAGGGTCATCAGCCATGGCCCAAGTACGCACACCGTTGGTCGTCCTCGAGAACGTGAACAAGCACTTCGGTGATCTGCACGTGCTCAAAGACATCAATCTGACCATCCACACCGGTGAAGTAGTGGTGGTCATCGGCCCGTCGGGATCCGGCAAATCGACCCTGTGCCGGACCATCAACAGGTTGGAAACGATCGACTCGGGCACGATCACCGTCGACGGGAAGCAACTACCCGAAGAGGGAAAGGCACTAGCTGCCCTTCGATCGGACGTCGGCATGGTCTTCCAGTCGTTCAATCTGTTCGCCCACAAGAGCGTCCACGACAATGTGACCCTCGGCCCCATCAAGGTGCGCAAGATCGACAAGGACAAGGCCGCCGCGCGAGCAACCGAACTTCTCGAACGAGTCGGGATTGCCAGCCAAGCCGACAAGCTGCCTGCGCATCTGTCGGGTGGGCAACAGCAGCGAGTCGCCATCGCTCGGTCGCTCGCGATGGACCCCAAGGTGATGCTCTTCGACGAACCGACGTCGGCGCTCGATCCGGAAATGATCAACGAAGTGCTCGACGTCATGACAGCGCTGGCCAAGGACGGGATGACGATGGTTGTCGTCACCCACGAAATGGGCTTCGCGCGCCGGGCCGCCGATCGAGTCGTGTTTATGGCGGACGGTCAGATTGTCGAAGAAAACACTCCCGACGAGTTCTTCTCGAATCCGCAGAGTGCGCGGGCCCAGGACTTCCTCTCCAAAATTCTCGAGCATTGATCGTCGGTAGTTGAAGTTCAATACAAGTCGCCCAGTCGGGCATACAACAGAATCGGGATACAGAAATGCACCGTCGTTTAGTCGCAGCAGGTGCTGCGCTCCTGATGCTCTCCGTAGCGGCATGCGGTAGCAGCAATGATGATTCGGAATCGCGAGTATCGGTCGCGGAGAGTCCCAGTTTCGAGCAGGGATCGACCATGGCCCGACTCTCCGATGCCGGAAAGGTGAAGGTCGGCATCAAGTTCGATCAGCCAGGCTTCGGCCTGCAGAGCCTGTCCGGAGGTTACGAAGGATTCGACGTCGAGATCGCGAAGATCGTGTCCGCAGGCCTGGGACTCGAGCCCGGCGACATCGAATTCGTCGAAGCACCGTCGCAGCGGCGAGAAGAACTGATCGAAAACGGCTCCGTCGACCTCGTTGTCGCCACCTACACGATCAACGACGCTCGCAAGGAGCGCATCTCGTTCGCAGGTCCGTACTACGAAGCGGGCCAGCAGTTGATGGTCGCCGAAGGCGACTCCACCATCACCGGACCCGATGCGTTGAAGTCGAATCCCGATACCAAGGTCTGCTCGGTCACGGGATCGACGCCGAGCGAGCAGATCAAGCCGTATCTCGCGAATGCCGATCAGCAGCTCGTGCTGTTCGACGTCTACTCCAAGTGTGCTGACGCACTCCGGACCGGACAGGTACAGGCCGTAACGACGGACAACGTCATCCTCCTCGGCTTCGTCGCCCAATCGGACGGCGCGTTCAAACTGGTCGGCGATCAGTTCACCAAGGAGCCGTACGGAATCGGTATCAAGAAGGGCGACACCGCTTTCTGCAACTTCATCGATCAGCAACTGAAGTCCGCCAGCGAGTCGGGTGCCTACGAAGCCGCTTGGAAGGACACCGCGGGTTCGGTCGAGGGCGCGAAGACACCGACGCTTCCCGAAGCCGCACCGTGTAGTTGATTTTCTTCGACGCGTGACATCGGGCCCCACAGGCTCGATGTCACGCGTCGGCTCGGTTCACTCGATCGACGCAACGGGAGGAAGTGCACGCGGTGGGTGTCGTATTCGACAACTTCGATCTCTACTGGTCCGGTTTTCTCACATCGGTACAGATCTGTTTTCTCGGGCTGGTTGGATCGCTGATCCTCGGCATACTCATTGCTGCACTCCGAGTTTCGCCGGTCCCCACCATGCGGTGGGTGGGCACGGCCTACGTCAACATCGTGCGCAACACTCCGCTGACGGTGGTTCTGTTCTTCTTCGCATTCGGGCTACCCGAGCTCGGCATCAACGCGAGTTACTACCGTTTCGGCCTCGCGGCTCTGGTGATCTACACGTCCGCATTCGTGTGCGAGGCCGTACGGTCGGGCATCAATTCGATATCGGCAGGTCAGGCCGAGGCCGCCCGCTCGATCGGTCTGACGTTCGGTCAGTCGCTCACTCTCATCGTGCTTCCGCAGGCGCTGCGGACGGTGGTTCCCCCACTCGGCAGCGTTCTGATCGCGATGTTCAAGAACTCCGCTGTTCTCGGCGCTTTCGGAGTCGGCGGTGATCTCTGGAGCACCGGCCAGAATCTCGCCAGCGCGCAAGGCTACGCGTCGCTGCCGGTCTTCACGGGAGTGGCAATCGGCTATCTCTGCATCACCATCCCGGCCGGAATTGCACTACAGGTCATCGAGCGAAAGGTGGCGATCGCACGATGAGCACCGTCTCGACAGTCGAACCGAAGAAGAAGGCCAAGAAGGCGAGCAGTCCCGGCGCCACCGTACTGTTCGATGCCCCGGGTCCGCGGGCCCGGCAACGGGCACGCATCTTCAGCGTTATCGCCCTCCTTCTCGTGCTCGCGCTCTTTGCCTTGGCCGCGAAGAAGCTCAACGATTCCGGACAGTTCGAGTACGACAAGTGGGGACCACTCTTCGATCCGAGCAACTCGGATTTCACTGTGGTCTGGGAGCGAATCGGTACAGGGCTCAAAAACACGTTGACCGCAGCAGGTCTTGCGATCGTCCTGTCGCTCGTCATCGGCGTGATCATCGGTGTGCTTCGAATCTCTGCCGGCAAGTACGCCCGGATGCCTCTGATTGCGATCATCGAGCTCCTCCGCGGACTGCCGGTGATTCTTGCGATCTACCTGACCTCACGAATCGCCGAGGCGGCCGGTCTCGACCTCTCGGGTCTGCCGGGCGGTGAACTGTTGTGGTTCCTGGTTATCGGCCTCACCGCGTACAACTCGGTCATCATCGCCGAGATCGTGCGTGCCGGCGTGGCCTCGCTACCGAGGGGGCAGAACGAGGCTGCGTTGTCGCTGGGTCTCACCCGTGGCCAGAGCTTGCGGATGATCTTGCTACCTCAGGCCATTCGCGTGATGTTGCCTGCACTCATCAGTCAGCTCGTCGTGATCCTCAAGGACACCTCGCTCATTGCCATTCTCGGCGGCTATCTGGAATTGATGCGAACCAGCGGCATCCTGATCCAGAACCTGCGCAACCCGATTCAGATGTATCTCGTCACGGCGATCATCTTCATTTTGTTCAACTACGGTCTCACCAAACTTGCCGAATACATCCAACGCCGACTCTCCCGGACCGGCGGACCGCAGAAGCCCATCGCGGTCGTCGGCGCACCCCTGTGATCTGCTGGTCAGTCGCCGTCGAGTAGATCGTCGGTATCGGAGCCTGCGTGATCGAGTTCTGCTTTGACGACTCCGAATGCGAGGGACTGGCCGTAGCCTCGGCGTGCAAGCATGCCGACAAGCCTGCGGACGATCTTGTCGCGTTCGGCCGGATCGGCAGGGACGGCGAGGGTCCGTAGTTTGCGTCGAACGAGTTCGGTTGCTCGTTCGTGCTCGTCGTCGCGGGAGATCTGCGACAGCGCCTGCGACGCTATGTCCTGCTCGATTCCCTTGCGGCGCAGTTCGAGTGCGAGGGCCTGCTTGCCTTTGCCCGAGTACGTGTGCCGCGAATGTACCCACTGTTCGGCGAAGGATGCGTCGTCGATCAGCCCGACGTGTGCGAGCCGATCCAGTGTCCGCTCGGCGATGTCGGGTGTGTACCCCTTCTTCGCGAGACTTTGCGCCAACTCGGCCCTGCTGCGTGCCCGGTCGGTGAGGAGGCGCAGGCATACATCTTTTGCCTGCGCCTCCGTGCCACCGCTGGGCTTACCCTCGTTCGTTCGGGTAGCCCGCTCCATCGCCGACCCTAGAAGTCGACCGGAGCAGGCGCGTCTTCCACTGCTGTGACGTCGGCCCCGATGTTGAGCTTTTCCTTGATCTTCTTCTCGATCTCGTTGCAGACATCGACGTTCTGCAACAGGAACTTTCGAGCATTTTCTTTGCCCTGGCCGAGCTGATCGCCTTCGTAGGTGTACCAGGATCCCGACTTCCGAATGAAGCCGTGCTCCACACCCATGTCGATCAGCGAACCCTCCCTGCTGATTCCGAAGCCGTACAGGATGTCGAACTCGGCCTGCTTGAACGGCGGAGCAACCTTGTTCTTGACGACCTTCACACGGGTGCGGTTACCGACTGCGTCGGTGCCGTCCTTGAGCGTTTCGATGCGGCGCACGTCCAGCCGGATCGAGGCGTAGAACTTCAATGCCTTACCGCCGGTGGTCGTTTCGGGTGATCCGAACATCACGCCGATCTTCTCGCGGAGCTGGTTGATGAAGATGGCGGTGGTGTTCGAGTTGCTCAGCGCACCCGTCATCTTGCGCAGCGCCTGACTCATCAGGCGAGCCTGCAGACCGACGTGGCTGTCGCCCATCTCGCCCTCGATCTCCGCACGCGGTACGAGTGCGGCGACCGAGTCGATCACCAGGATGTCCAGCGCACCGGACCTGATCAGCATGTCCGCGATTTCGAGTGCCTGCTCGCCGGTATCCGGCTGCGAGACCAGCAGCGCATCGGTGTCGACACCCAGCTTCTTCGCATAGTCCGGATCGAGCGCATGCTCGGCGTCGATGAATGCGGCGATCCCGCCTGCAGCCTGCGCATTCGCGACCGCGTGCAACGCGACCGTCGTCTTACCCGACGACTCCGGGCCGTAGATCTCGACTACGCGACCGCGGGGCAGACCACCGATACCGAGCGCGACATCGAGCGCGATGGAACCGGTCGGGATGACGCCGATAGGCGGGCGAACGTCGTCACCGAGGCGCATCACCGACCCCTTGCCGAAGTTCTTGTCGATCTGGGCCAAGGCCAGTTCGAGTGCCTTGTCGCGATCGTGTGCCTGTGGTGCCATCGTGTTCCCCTTGTCTCGAATACTCGTCCAGCGAATGGCGGTTACGTTAGAACCAGGTACCGACAAGTTCGTGGTTTTCGGTCTGACCTGCAGCTTTGACTGTCAGTCGATCAGTTCTCCACCAGCATAGGGGAACACCTGTTCGAGTCAAACACATCCGGTGATGACACGCCGACGACTTCGCGTCCGTTTCGCCGGACACCTGCCCGCCGCCGACCGCGGCCTACCAGCGGGAGCGAGGAACGTCGAACTCGGCACACAGCGCACGCCAGACCTCGCGGGGATCTACGCCGTCGTCGATCGCGCGCAGCGGGGTCCGGCCTGCGATCGAGGCGAGCACATGGTCGGCCAAGATGGAATCGCCCCTGGCAACGCCGAACTCACCGTGGACGAGCTCGTGGAAATCGGTAAGTCGCACCACGCCACCGTAGCGGAATCGTCGAACCCGATCGCGCCACCCGACCGCCACCCGACCGCGACGACACCTGGGCTCAGCCTGCGAGCACCTTCCGGCACACCGCGACCGGGTCGTCGACGTCGTTCGCCGTTGCGGCCGCTCGAGCAGCGGCGGCGGCGAACCGCGGATCGCCGAGCACTTCGAGGACCGCGGCGCGTACCGCCTCCGCCGACAGCGGTCGCACGATGACCGCACTCCCCTGCCGCGCCGCCCGATTCGCAAGTTCCCATTGATCGCCACCCCCGGGAACCGCGACGACGGGAACACCGGCGAGCAACGCTTTGGACAACAGCCCGTGGCCTGCACCGCAGACGACAACTGCTGCGTGGGTGAGCAATTCGTCCTGACGCCCCAATCCCGCGGTCGCCCAGTCCGGCAGGTCCGCCGGTGGCGCGTCCAGCGTCGAGACGGCAACCCGCACGTCCGCGTCGGCCAGCCCGGCCAACGTCGCCTCGACCATTCCGACCGCTCCGGTGAACGCGGTCGACGGTGCCACCATGACGAGCGGCGCAGCACCGGGCGGCAGCTCGAGTACCGCCTCGGTCGGCTCCCAGTGCAGCGGCCCGATCACGTGGGCCTCGGCAGGCCAGTCGGGTCTCGGCACCTCGAGGGCAGGCAAAGTCGCGATCAACCTCGCGGCAGGACCAGGGTCGAGTTCGGGTAGGCCGACGCCGACGCGTGCCCGGCTGCGTTGCGCCAAACCCTGCCGAATCGATCGGCCCGTCGCCGCTCGCATCAGATTGTCCCGCAGCCGACCACCGATTCCCTCACCCGGCGCAAGGCCACTCCCTATGGGCGGCAACGCTTTCGAGGGTGCATACAAGGGATGCGGCGACAGCTCGACCCACGGCACGTCCAAGCGCTCCGCGGCGAGGCCGCCACCGGCGGTCAGGATGTCGGAGACGACGAGTTCGGGAAGGGTCGCGCTCAGATCCGGCAGCAGCTCGGTCGAGATGTAGGCGGCCCGCTCGTGGATACGGCGGCCTGCGTCCATGTCGTCGTCCTCGACACGCGGCGCGAGGCCCTTGAGTCGCTGCGCGGTGATGCCCGCCTTCTTGGCATCGTCGAGCCAGCGGGTGCCGGTGAAGAGCATCGGCTGATCACCGGCGTCGAGAAACCTGCGGCACAACGCGATAGCCGGAAAAGCATGGCCAGGATCGGGTCCGGCGACTACGGCAACTCGCATCGCACCAGAGTGCCACAGGACACCCCGCGTCGATGCCGCCACAGCGTCGACTCACCCCATGGTCGACTCACCCCATGAACGTATAAAGCTCGAAGCACACCGCACGCTCGGCCTCGAACCCCTCGATCGGGCCGGTCACCATCTCGATCTGCTTGCGCGCCTGCACCTCTACCGGCTCGTCGCTCAACGCTTCCAGGTAGCGGCGATGCTCGCACAGCGACGCAACGGCCTGCTCGACCGTATCCGTCACATCGACGGCATGCGAGCCGTTCGGTGCCATCACTGCCACCCACCTGGCCGTCCATGGATCCAGATCGGCGAGGTCCGGAAAGATCCACTCGTTGCCTGCATCGGCGGCGGCATCGAGCGTTGCCAGACCGAGCAGCCTGTGGTCCGAGCTGTTGAGCATTCCCGGTCCCCACGTCTCACCGTGGTGGAGGGTAACGACGAGGTCGGGGCGATGCCGCCTGATCGCCCTCGCCAGATCACGACGCAAGTCGAGCCCTGCCGTCAAACGGCCGTCGGGGTGAGCGAGGAACTCGACTTCGCTCACCCCGACGACCGCTGCCGATCGAATTTCCTCGGCCTCCCGCAACGGTCCGCACTCCGCAGGGTTCAGGCCCGCGATCCCAGCTTCGCCGCTGGTCGCGAGCACATAGGCGATCTCCTTGCCCTGTGCGGTCCACCTGGCGACAGCGGCTGAAGCGCCGTATTCGATGTCGTCGGGGTGCGCGGCGATCACGATGCCGCGCTGCCAGTCTTCTGGTACAGGTTCCATGGTGATCTGTCTAGCAGACCGTTGGGGTGCTCGGACGGCCCAATTCGGACGAATCTAGATCTTGGTCAGATCCTTGTGGTCGGATCCCGAAATCGCCTTGTAGAGCATGTAGAGACCGAACACGACCGCGCCGATCACCAGGATCGGGAACAGGCCCTTGATGAGCGCGCCGATCACGGCCAATGCAATCCAGATCAGTGCGACTATGCCAATGATTTTCCAGAACACGCTAAGCCTCCAACTTCGATGAATCCACCAGATCTTGGGATCCGTGTAACACCGATACTGGCATGGCTCTCGCAGCAAAGCAGCAGGTCAGAGGATATATCAGGGTAAGATCAGGGATGACCCTGAGGGCTCTTGGACATAGGCCAAGGCCACGAGTCAGGGACGCCCCGGACCGATCGCGGCGGGATTTGCCAGTTCGGCGAGCGCATCGGCCCAGCCGTCGAGACGGTCTGCTGCGACACGAAGTTCGCGATTCGCCGACGCCAGCGGCGAGCGTTGTTCGAGACCGAGCGGCGACGTCATCCGCGCGGCAGCCTCGAGGAGATGTTCGTACTCGCTCAACCCCGACAACAACTCCCCGAGGGCAAAAGCGATCGACCGCTGCAGTTCCGGACCCGGCCGCCCGACCCGGTGTGCCGCTCGCTCCAACGCAACGATGTCGACCGCCAGCGCTTCGAGTGCCCCAGCAGCCGACTGCGCTGTGGCAGCCGTCTCCGCCAACTCCTCGGCAGGCACGGGCGAGAGTCGCGCCACGACACCGAGCACGTCGTGCAAACTGCGCTCGACGTGCGCCAAACGCGCAATGGCCGGCCGCGCCGACGAACCGACCGGTGGCAGTGCCCGCACCGGAGGCGCCGCGGGCGGGAGCGGCGCATCGCGGAGGCGCAGATACTTTCTGGTCGCAAGCGCCGCAGGCAGAACGAGCACCGCTGCCCCACCCGTGGTTGCCACAACGATCCACACCGGTGCCGCAGCGACCGCGAGGCCCGCTGCGCCGAGTGCGGTCACCCCCGACGCAGCGCCGTAGCGGATGCCGCGTCGACGCGCACGCCGCCGTTTACGAATTTCACGCTCACGCGGATCGGCCCACCGCCGCACCGAGACAAGTACCGAATCTCCGATATCTCTCAGCATGTGGGCCTACCTCGGGTCGCGTGGGTGCGTAGGCCGTCGAGTCCGCTAGTTGGCGGTCTCGCCCTGGCCGGCCTGTGTCTTCGGGGCAACGGCCGGAGTGGCACCGCCGGAGGGCAATGCGTCGCCCTTCATCGAAGCCCTGATCTGCTCGAGCCGCGAATGGCCTGCCATCTGGATGCTCGCCTGCTGGACCTCCATCATGCGGCCCTGCACCGAGTTCTGTGCCAACTCTGCCGACCCGAGCGCATTGGCGTACCGGCGCTCGATCTTGTCGCGAACAGCATCCAGGCTCGGGGTGTTGCCCGGCGCGGACAGTGTGCTGTCCATCGACCGCAGCGACGCGCTGACCTGCTCCTGCATCTTCGCCTGCTCGAGCTGGCTGAGCAGCTTGGTGCGCTCGGCGACCTTCGACTGCAACGCCATCGCGTTCTGCTCGACGGCCTTCTTGGCCTGGGCAGCCGCCTGCAGCGACTGGTCGTGCAGCACCTTGAGGTCTTCGACGCCCTGCTCGGCCGTCACCAGTTGCGCCGCGAACGCTTCCGCGGCGTTCGTGTACTGGATCGCTTTTTCGGTGTCGCCCGCATTCTGGGCCTGATCGGCGAGGTTGACTGCCTGGCGGGCGTTGGCGTTGAGCTTCTCCACCTCGTCGAGCTGGCGGTTGAGCTTCATCTCCAGCTGACGCTGGTTGCCGATAACCGACGCAGCCTGCTGGGACAGTGCCTGATGCTGACGCTGCGCGTCTTCGATCGCCTGCTGAATCTGGACCTTCGGGTCAGCGTGCTCTTCGATCTTGGAGTCGAAAAGGGCCATCAAGTACTTCCAGGCCTTCACGAACGGATTAGCCATCGGTTGATCCCGCCTCCATCTGCTGCGCCGCGCTCAGCGCGACCCGATACGCGACCGTCACGCACCGGAACGTGGTTCTTTTTGCCCGTAACCTTTTTGCCCGCGTCATACTCGGGCCTGCCCTGCAATGTCGGGGCCGCAAAGCCGTGTTCACGGCCGACATTCGGTGCCCATCAGAGAATCTATCCGTTTCTGCGTCCGTCCACAGCACGGAACGATTACTCGACGAAGAACCGAAGCGCTCCGATGCGGCCATCGTCATGCCGCGGCGAGTGCCCGCGTCGTCGGTGCTGGGATGACGATTCGAGTGTCCCCGCCGATCCGTGCTGCTGCAGCTGTTTCCGCTGCTGCGTCGCGGTCCGTCCGTTGCGCGACCGAAGCGGTCCGTCCGGATGCATCGGCCATACTCTCGCTCACGTCGAACAGCACTTCCGCGAGCGGTACCGCGAGGGCATCGCAGATTGCCGCCAACAATTCGCTCGATGCTTCCTTACGGCCGCGCTCGACCTCGGACAGATACCCGAGGCTCACACTCGCCGAATTGGAAACCTCACGCAGAGTCCGACTCTGTGACACCCGGGTACGCCGCAGGCTGTCACCGATTGCCTCACGCAATAGCAGCGCCATCTCGCTCCTCCATCTACGTCCCGCCGTCGCCACAAATCTACCGACCTCGTCAGTTCAACGCTCACGCCGACCCGATTGGTTCCCGACCTTAGCGTGATCTCCGCGCGCGAAGGCGATGAACCAGTTCCGACACAGCCGATTCGACCGCGCCGAGCCGTATCTGCCACCGATCACCGGTCAGCGCCAGCTGGATCGCCTCGGCCCCATCGGGTCCCGCGATGCCGAGAAAGACCGTGCCGACCGCCCGACCGTCTTGAGTGTCGGGGCCGGCAACGCCGGTCAGCCCAACACCCCAATCCGCCCCACAGGTGGTCTTGGCTCCAACAGCGAGTTGCTCGGCGGTAGCGGCCGCGACAGGCCCCTGTGCTGCAAGGACGTCGGCGTCCACCCCACCGATCGAGTGCTTCAGGTCGGTTGCATAGACGATCACTCCGCCGCGCAGGACGTCACTCGCTCCGGGAACTCCCGCGATGGCACCGGCAAGCAGCCCTGCCGTCAACGATTCGGCGGTCGCGACGGTCTGGCCGGCCTGCGCCAGTTCGGACACAAGTTCGCGAACAGCGGTACGGGCGAACGGGTCCGAATTCACGATCGACGCAGCTGCGGAGCATGAACGTGCGCACGCAACCGGATCGACTGCACGACGTAGTCGATGCCCGTGATGACGGTCAGCGCTACGGCGATTCCCATGAGGGTCGTGCTCACAACGGCGAGACCAGCGGGCAGCGGAAGAATATAGAAGCCGATCGCGAACGCCTGGACCAGCGTCTTCAGTTTGCCGCCCCGGCTGGCCGGGATGACGCCGTGGCGCAACACACTGAACCGCAGAGCAGTGATGCCCAACTCGCGCACCGCGATGACGATGGTCACCCACCAACTCAGATCGCCGAGCGCCGACAAGCCGACAAGCGCTGCACCGATGAGTGCCTTGTCGGCGATCGGGTCGGCGAGTTTGCCGAAATCGGTGACGAGTCCGTACTTGCGCGCCAACTGGCCGTCGACACGATCTGTCACAGCCGCCCCAGCGAACAGCAGGAAGGCGACGATCCGCCAGGTCGTGTCGTGCCCACCGTCTGCGAAGAGCGCCCACAGAAAGACGGGGACGATCGCGATTCGCACCATCGTCAGCACGTTCGCAATATTCAGGAGCGGTACTTCGGGTCCGGCGGGCGGATGACCGACCTCGCTGCCTGCGCTCGTCACAGCTGCGGGCACGGACTCGACGCCGACATCGTCGCGATCGTCCTTGGCCAGATCCTCGCGTTGCGCGCTCACCCGACGACTCCAAGGCTTGGCCTACAACAGCCGCGACGGGGCGTGGTGACCCGCTGGCGGGTGGATGGGCGGACCGGCACCAACCAAGACTATCGGGTTGGTGGATGACTAATGTTGCGCGCATGACATCTTCGCCGCCAAGTCCCGGCGACACTATGCCAGTCGTGCGGCGGGCGCGGACATCGGACGTTCCGGAGATCAAGCGACTCGTCGACGTCTACTCCGGAAAAATCCTTCTCGAGAAGAACCTCGTCACGTTGTACGAGGCCACCCAGGAGTTCTGGGTCGCCGAACGCGACGGCGAGATCATCGGTTGCGGTGCGCTGCACGTGCTGTGGGCCGATCTGGGCGAAGTACGCACCGTCGCAGTCGATCCGAAGGTCAAGGGCCTCGGGGTGGGTGGGCTTGTCGTATCGCAGCTCATCCAGGTTGCGCGGGAACTCGAATTGTCGCGCGTGTTCGTCCTCACCTTCGAGGTCGACTTCTTCCGTAAGTACGGTTTCGCCGAGATCGACGGCACTCCCGTGACCGCAGAGGTCTACGCCGAGATGTGTCGTTCCTACGACACGGGTGTCGCCGAGTTCCTCGATCTCAGTTACGTCAAACCGAATACCCTCGGAAACACCCGAATGTTGTTGTCTCTGTGAATCTTTCGATCCCGCTGACTACCCAGGAGCAATCGATGCCACTTTTCGCCGTCGAGTACACCTATTCGGATGCAACCGCCGCCGGACGTGACGAGCATCGTCCGAGCCATCGGGAGTGGCTGGGTCGGCAGGTGGAAGACGGCTTCGTCGTCTCGTCGGGTCCGTATGTGGATGGTTCCGGCGCGCTGATCCTCGTCAGCGCCGCCGACCGCGCAGCTGTCGACGCCAGGCTCGCCGACGACCCGTTCGCGACCGCCGACCTGATCGATGCGGTCCGCGTGACGGAGTGGTTGCCGGTCATGGGTGCGCTCAGCACGTAGTCCGATTTGTTCCCGATTTGTCCCTTTTGTCGTCGCTGGGTAGTTGTCGGACCGCTCGACTAATGTTGCGCAAATGCGATTGGGACTGGACTATTCGGCAGCACGCCCCGGCGGGGCTGCCATACGAGCAGCGGGCTACGACTTCGTGGTTCGGTATCTCTCCGACGGTGGGCCGAGTTTGCCCGGCAAGCTTCTCACCCCCAACGAAGCCGCTGACCTGCGTGCGAACGGCGTCTCGATCGTCTCCAACTGGGAGACGACGGCCAACCGCATGCTCGACGGCTACGGCGCCGGCGTGTACGACTCCAACCTTGCCCGCGCCCAGGTCCTGCGCTGCGGTGGCCGGGCAGACCGGCCGATCTACTTTTCCGTCGATTTCGACGCCACACCGGGCGAGCAGGTTCCGATCGACAACTACCTCCGCGGTGCGGCGTCGGTGCTCGGCCCGGAGAACATCGGGATCTACGGCGGCTACTGGCCGGTGAGCCGAGCACTCGACAACGGCACCGCACGGTGGTCGTGGCAGACCGGGGCGTGGTCGGGCAGCAATGTCGAGACTCGTCGCAACATGCACCAGCGCATCGGCACCGTCTACGTCGGCGGTGTGGCATGCGACGTCAACGAAGCATTCACTGCCGATTTCGGACAGTGGGACTACTTAGGGGACCAACAGGGAAACCCCAATCCTCCGAAGGAGACAGACGTGACACCCGAACAGGACGCAATACTGCGCGACATCCAGATTCAGCTTCGTGGTCCCGGATTGAAGGGCTGGCCGCAACTCGGACCGAATCCCGACGGCGGTTTCCTGACCCTCGTCGACGGTCTCGCGGCCGCGCTGGACCGCATCGACGAACTGGAGAAGGAAATCGAGAAGCTGAACGGCGACCGCAACGGTTGGCCATGGCCGTTCTCAGTCGTCGAGTCGCTCATTCCCGGCAAGAACTAGCAAACGAGTGCGACATCCGGCCCGCACAGGGCGCGGATGTCGCACTCGCTCCGGCTAGCTTGTCTGGCTAGTTTGTTTCCGACTGGCTTGTCTCCGACGCGGTCTTTGCGTCGGTATGGCGTGTACGCAGCAGGCTCGCGACCGCTGTCACGATGAGCACGCCGAGGATCACCGCGAGCGACAATCCCGTCGAAATCTCGGGGACACTCACCATCTCGCCACCGTTGACGAACCCGAGGGTGTTCTCGTGCAAGGCATGCAACACCAGCTTCACGCCGATGAACGCCAGGATGATCGACAATCCGTACGCCAGGTAGATCAACCGGTCGAGCAGTCCACCGATCAGGAAGAACAGCTGCCGTAGGCCCATCAGCGCGAAGGCGTTGGCGGTGAAGACGATGTAGGCCTCCTCGGTCAGGCCGTAGATGGCCGGAATCGAGTCGAGCGCGAACAAGATGTCGGTGAAGCCGATCGCGACGAGTGCAAGGAGCATCGGCGTCACGACGCGTTTGCCGTCGATCTTGGTGGTCAGCTTGCCGTCGTGGTACTCGTCGGTCGTCGGGAGGAAGCGCTTCGCGAGCCGGATGATCTTGCTCTCGCGCTCCTCTTCGATCTCCTCCTCGTGCCCGTGCTCGCGGATGAGCTTGACCGCGGTGTAGATGAGGAAGAAGCCGAACAGGTAGAAGACCCAGCTGTAGGCGTTGATCGCGGCAGCGCCGACCGCAATGAACGCACCGCGCATGACCAGTGCCATGACGATGCCGATCAACAGCACCTTCTGCTGATTCTCACGTGGCACCGAGAAGGTGGCCATGATGATGACGAAGACGAAGAGATTGTCGACGGACAACGCCTTCTCCGTCACGTAGCCGGCGAAATACTCACCGCCATTGGTGCCGCCCCAGATCCACATGACGACGAATCCGAAGATGATCGCCAGCCCGATGTAGACGGCGGACCAGATCGCCGACTCTCGGAAGGTGGGCGCGTGCGGCACGCGCGCATGAGTGACGAAATCGAAGATAAACAGGCCCGCTATTACCAAGCAGGTGATCAACCAACCGAGTGCAGAAACATTCACAGCAACGACCTTACCTACTATTCGGACATACCCGACAGTAGCCGCGAGCCGCCGCCTAGGTCGGTCGTCGCGGCCGGCAACTTCATGCCGCTCGTGCGTCCTTTTGGAGGGCGGACCCTCCGAAAGGACTCACGACTCCTCTGAACCTTCGTCACCTTCGGCGCCGCCGCGGATGGACCACAGCAGACCCTCGAGCTCGTCCGGTTTGACCAAGACGTCACGGGCCTTCGAGCCCTCGCTGGGGCCGACCACTCCTCGCGTCTCCATGAGGTCCATCAGACGACCGGCCTTGGCGAATCCGACTCTCAGCTTGCGCTGCAACATCGACGTCGACCCGAACTGGCTTGTCACAACCAGTTCCACCGCCTGCAGGAACACATCGAGATCGTCGCCGATGTCGGGATCGACATCCTTCTTCTCGCCGACCTTCGACGCGGTGACGCCGTCGGTGTACTCCGGCTCCGCCTGGTTCTTGGTGAAGTCGACGACGGCCTGAATCTCCTCGTCGGAGATGTAGGCACCCTGCAGACGCGTCGGCTTGCCCGCACCCATCGGCAGGAAGAGTGCGTCACCCATACCGATCAACTTCTCGGCACCGGGCTGATCGAGGATGACTCGGGAGTCGGTGAGCGACGATGTCGCAAACGACAGGCGTGACGGGACGTTGGTCTTGATCAGACCGGTCACGACGTCGACAGACGGTCGCTGTGTCGCCAGCACCAGGTGGATACCGGCGGCACGAGCCTTCTGGGTGATGCGCACGATCGCCTCTTCGACGTCGCGGGGCGCCGTCATCATGAGGTCGGCAAGCTCGTCGACGATGGCGAGAATGTACGGATACGGACGGTAGACGCGCTCGCTGCCGAGCGGCGCCGAGATCTCCCCCGACCGGACCTTCGTGTTGAAGTCGTCGATGTGGCGAACCTTGTTGACCTGCATGTCCTGGTAGCGCTGTTCCATCTCCTCCACCAGCCACGCCAGCGCAGCAGCTGCCTTCTTCGGCTGCGTGATGATCGGCGTGATCAGGTGCGGAATGCCTTCGTACGGCGTGAGTTCCACCATCTTCGGGTCGATGAGGATCATCCGAACCTCGTCCGGCGTCGCTCGAGACAGCAGCGACACCAGCATCGAGTTCACGAAGCTGGACTTACCCGAACCGGTCGAGCCCGCGACGAGCAAGTGGGGCATCTTCGCGAGGTTCGCACTCTGGAAGTTGCCTTCGATGTCCTTGCCGAGACCGATCACCAGCGGGTGGTGATCCTTACGGGTCGACGGTGCGGAAAGGACGTCCGCGAGTCGAACCATCTCACGGTCGGAGTTGGGGACCTCGATACCGACAGCCGACTTACCCGGGATGGGCGCGAGCAACCGGACGTTGTCCGTCGCAACCGCATAGGCGATGTTGCGAGCAAGGGCCGTGATCTTCTCGACCTTGACGCCCGGACCGAGTTCGACCTCGTAGCGGGTGACCGTCGGTCCGCGGGTGAATCCGGTGACCGCAGCATCGATCTTGAACTGTTCGAGGACCTCGGTGATCGCCTCGATCATCGAGTCGTTCGCCTTGCTGCGGGTCTTCGGCGGATCGCCGACGACGAGCAGGTTGGCAGGCGGCAACGTGTAGTCGCCTTCGATGACGCGGTCCGCGACGAACTCCGTCTTGTCCGGTTTTGCGGGCTCGTGTTCTTTGACAACGGGTTTCGGTTTGACGCGCTGCTTCGGCGGTGCGGCAACCGGAGGTGGCACCGGCGCCGCAACGGGAAGCACTTCGGTCACCGAATCGGCGGCGACGAACTCGTCGGTCGGATAGTTGTCGGACGGACGGGTTCCACGGGAGCGCTTGGGGGTGTCGTCGACCGGGTAGCCGTCCGCATCAAAGGAATCGTCGGTATAGCCGTCGTCCGCGATCTCGATGTCTTCGACGTCGGGGTAGTAATCGTCGTATTCGTCGCCACCCGATGCGGTTCCGAACAGCGTGCGCAGCCTGTCCGGGATTTCGCGGACCGTTGTTCCGGTCAGCAGCAGGACGCCGAACAGGATCGCAAGCACCATCAGCGGCACCGACAGCCACACCGACAGTCCATCGGTGATGGGTCCGCCTGCGACGTAGCCGACGAACCCTGCACCGCTTGCGCGACCGGCCGCGTCCTGTGGCGATCCTGACGCGAGATGCCACAGACCGAGCACCGGCAACCCGACGAGCAACGAGCCGAGGACCAGTCGCGGGCGGGTTTCGGGGTTGGGCTCGGACCGCATGAGGATGACCGCAATCACAGTGGCCAGCAACGGTATCGCCGCGGCAGGCGCGCCGAGAACTGCGCTGATTCCGGTGTCGATCCAACGGCCGACCGGACCACCGGCGGTGAACCAGATGCTGGCCGCGATGATCGCGCTTGCCGCGATCAGACCGAGTGCGATGCCGTCACGACGGTGACCGTGTTCGATGTCCTTGGCTTTGCTTACCGTGCGGGTCGTCGCGCCGACGCCCTTGGCGGCCAGTGCCCAGCTCGAACCGACACCTTTGCCGATGGTCGCGAAGAAAGACTTCTGCGGCTTCCGTGCAGGTGCGCGCCGCGCGGCCGGGCGTCCCGACCCCGAACGTGAGGCCGCGGACTTGCGTGGCGTCGAGACGGTTCGCGTCGTGCGCGAGCGCGGCTTCGGCTTCTCGCCGGCGCCATCGGCTGCCCTACTTCCAGCCCTTGAACCGGATGATGCCGTGGTTGCGCGCGCGCCCGATCGCGATCGTGCTGCGGTCGGGCTTCCGGACTTTGCTGCCATGGGTGTCAGATTAGTCGCAAAAGCCCCATCGAGACCATCTGCAACACCAGTCACACCATCAGCGCTGGCAGATCAGGCTCCCCCGGCGTGGCATCGCACCCCATCGAGAGCATCGCGCCGACCGCCGGATCCAACCGTCGGAGCAGTCACACGCTGCGATCCAGCTTCATAACCGCCTCGACGTCGGCTCCGGCCCCGGAGGTCTCGAGTCGGACCTCGTTGCGTCCGAAAGCATGCAACAACAGCTCCGACGCCGGTCCACGCAGCGTCACCGACCGATCGCTCGGCCGCGTGACGGTCACCTGCTGACCGTCCGGTCTTTCCAGCACGATCGATACGGTCGCCTTGCGGTAGGACATGCGGGCCATCCTTTTCAGGACCGTCCACAGCTTTGCCTCGTCGGACGGGTCGAGAACGCGAGGTTCCCACCCCGGACTGCCACGCCGGACGTCTTCGTGATGAATGAACATCTCGGTCAGGTTCACAGCTGCGTCCAGCGGCTTCAGCGGCGACCAAATCGGCGGACCTTCACGGACCTGTTCGAGCAACTCCGTGAACGGCCGCTGCGCTGCTTTGCGACGCACACCCTCGGTGTACCCCGCGAGGGCGCTGATCAGAATCCCAGGAGACGCGTCGGGGCGGCGTTCTCGAATCACCAGGTGAGCAGCGAGATCTCGAACCGTCCACTCGCCACAAAGGGTCGGCGCGTCGGGTCCGATCTCGGCCATCGACACCACGAGGGCACCACGTTCACGCTGCGCGAAGCTCATGGTGCCAAGCTACACAGTCCGCAGTCCGACGCGGCAGATCTGCTCAGTTGCCGGAAACCGACTCCAGCGCGCGCCCCGACACCACGGCTGCGATGTCCGTTGCCCATTCCTTCGCCAGGTCACGAGGGCGGACCTTGCTCGAACCGTCGTGGCGTGCGTGTTCGCCAACCCGCTCCGCACCGAGGGCGATCAACTTGTCGGCGGCGATGTCGCTGCCGTGATTGAACGTGTCGTAGATGCTGTCACCGAGCCCGAACATCGCGAAGCGAAGGCCTGCGAGATCGGGTTGGTCGGCGTCGAGGTCGTCGAAGAACCCGACCGCGCCGGTTGGGAGTTCACCGTCGCCGTAGGTCGAGCACACGATGATGTGGAAGTCACTGGGGTCCAGGTCGGCGACGTCGTATTCGTCCATGCCGTAAACCGATGTATCCGCGTGCCGAGCGATGACGTCGGAAATGGTGTCCGCAATCTCTTCGGCGGTTCCGGTCTCTGTTCCGTACAAGATCACCACGGCCACGTCGTCACTCCACTTCGTCGAATGCTGGTCGGCAACGCCAGCTCGGTCCATACCGAGCATTAGCATAGCCTTACCTATGCCGGTTCGCCCAACCCCTGCGACGGCGCCCGACCCGGACCTGTCGTAGCGTGCCTGAGTGCCCATAACCGAGATCATCGTCATCGCACTCGCCGGTTTCGGCGCAGGCGCGATCAACGCGGTTGTCGGGTCGGGCACCCTGATCACCTTCCCGACCTTGGTCGCATTCGGCTATCCACCTGTGATCGCGACGATGTCGAACGCGGTAGGTCTGGTCGCGGGCGGGGTGTCGGGAACCTGGGGTTATCGCCGCGAACTCAAAGGGCAATGGTCGCGGCTGCGGTGGCAGATTCCGGCATCGTTCGTCGGTGCGGTAGTCGGCGCGTTCCTGCTGCTGCATCTACCCGAAAAAGCTTTCACCACAATAGTTCCCGTCCTCCTGATCGGGGCTCTCATCCTCGTCGTCACCGGTCCACGCATTCAGGCGTGGGCGAAGAAGCGTGCCGAGGACGAAGGCCGGACGGCAGCGGGCCCGAGTAGACGAAACACCATCGCGCTCACGGTGGGAACCTTCGCCGTCGGCATCTACGGCGGCTATTTCACTGCGGCACAGGGGATCTTGCTGATCGGTGTGATGGGAGCGTTGCTTCCCGAGTCGATGCAGCGGATGAACGCGGCAAAAAATCTGCTGTCGCTGGTCGTCAACGTCGTCGCGGCAGCCGCCTACACCCTCGTTGCGTTCGATCGGATCAGTTGGGCCGCAGCAGGACTCATCGCCGTCGGATCGTTGATCGGCGGCACCGTCGGGGCGCGGTACGGGCGCCGACTTTCACCGACGGCCCTGCGCGCCGCGATCGTCGTGCTCGGCCTGATCGGTCTCTGGCGCCTGCTGTCGTGAGTCCTTTCGGAGGGCGGAACCTCCGAAAGGACTCACGAGCGGCGAAGCCGCCTACACGCCGATAACGGTCGGCACGATCATCGGGCGGCGGCGATACTTGTCGGCAACCCAGCGGCCGACGATGCGACGCACGCCCTGAGCGATGCGATGGGTATCGGTGATGCCCTCGCCCGCCATCCGGATGATTTCTGCCTCGACCAGCTGCGCTGCTTCCTTGAGCGCGGCAGGATCATCGGAGAATCCTCGACCGTTCAACTCCGGCGGACTGACAGCCTTGCCCGAGGAATCGATCGCAACGGTGATCGAGATGAAGCCACCCTCACCGAGGACCAGACGGTCCGAGAGCGTCGATTCACCGACGTCACCGACCGACAATCCATCGACGTACACGTGCCCGACCGGCACCCGACCGACGATCTCGGCCAAGCCGTCGACCATGTCGACCACGACGCCGTCCTCGGCGAGCACAACGCGATCGGCAGGCACACCCGTTGCGATGGCCAGCGCCGCGTTGGCGCGCAGGTGTCGCCACTCGCCGTGGACCGGCATCGCATTCGTCGGTCGAACCGCGTTGTAGAGGTACAGCAACTCTCCGGCGGACGCGTGCCCGGAAACGTGGACCTTCGCGTTCTGCTGAGTGATGACCGTCGCGCCACGACGGGCCAATCCGTTCACCACTGCGAACACCGAGTTCTCGTTGCCCGGAATCAGCGACGACGCAAGGACGACGAGATCGTCCGCGCGGATGTTGATCTGTCGATGCTCGCCACGAGCCATCCGGGACAGAGCCGACAGCGGCTCGCCCTGCGACCCGGTGGAGATGAGTACCAGCTTGTCGTCGGGCATACCCGCGGCCGTGTCGATGTCGACCTCGACGCCGTCGGGCACGTTCAGATAGCCGAGTTCCTGCGCGATTCCCATGTTGCGCACCATGGATCGGCCGACGAAGCACACCCGCCGCTTGTATCGGTCAGCGACGTCGACGACCTGCTGGATGCGGTGCACGTGGCTCGCGAACGACGCGACGATGACGCGCTGCTTCGCCTTGCCGATGACGTTGTCGAGAACGTTGCCGATCTCGCGCTCGGGGGTGACGAAACCGGGAACCTCGGCGTTGGTCGAGTCGACGAGAAACAGGTCGACACCCTCGTCACCGAGGCGGGAGAATCCGGCGAGGTCGGTGAGTCGACCGTCGAGGGGCAGCTGGTCGAGCTTGATGTCGCCGGTGTGCAGGACAACGCCCGCGTCGGTGCGGATGGCAACCGCAAGCGCATCCGGGATCGAGTGGTTGACGGCGAAGTACTCGCACTCGAAGGGTCCGTGCGTCGTGCGCTCGCCCTCGGTCACCTCGATCAGCTTCGGACGCTGATGGTGCTCACGGCATTTCGCGGCAACGAGCGCGAGCGTGAACTTCGATCCGACGACCGGGATGTCAGGGCGAAGACGCAGCAGGAACGGCAACGCGCCGATGTGATCTTCGTGACCGTGGGTGAGGACGACAGCTTCGACGTCGGCCATCCGGTTCTCGATGTGGCGGAAGTCGGGCAGGATCAGGTCGACGCCGGGCTGTTGATCCTCCGGAAACAGCACACCGCAGTCGACGACGAGCAATTTGCCCTGGTGCTCGAAAACCGTCATGTTGCGGCCGATTTCGCCGATACCGCCGAGTGCGACGACGCGCAGACCGTTGCGCGGAGCCTTCGGTGGCGTGCCGAGGCGGGCGGTCGGATCGGTACTCTTCGGACGCGCATCGGGTCGACGCTGGGCTGCCGAATTCTGCGGCACCTGCTTGGGTCGATGCTGCGGCGGTCCAGCGTTGCGTGTTGCTCGCCCGCGTGACCTACGGGATCCGCCGTCGTTCCGCTCGCCCTGTCCCTGCTGCGTCACGTAAGCACTCCCGCGGCAACGAGATCGAGCGCGAGCAGATCGATCTGCTCGGTGGTCGGCGCAATCTGCGGCAGCCGTGGCTCGCCCACATCGATGCCGAGCAATCGAAGTCCTGCTTTCGACATTGCCACTCCCCCTAGTCCAGCCATCGCACGCACAAGCGGCGTCAGGCTCAAATTGATTGCGGCAGCGCGGACGATGTCGCCCGCGAGGTAAGCCGTGCGCATCTCGACGAGACGCGGCGCGGCGAGGTGCCCGATAACACTGATGAATCCGGTTCCGCCAACCGACAGCCACGGCAGGTTCAGTCCGTCGTCGCCCGAGTAGAACGCCAGATCTGTCGTCCCGATGAGTTCCGCACCTGCGAGCAGATCGCCCTTGGCGTCTTTGACGGCAACGATATTGGGGTGTTCGGCCAAGCTGCGGATGGTCTCGGTCTCGATCGGCACCACCGAACGCGGCGGAATGTCGTAGAGCGCGACGGGCAGATCCGTCGCATCGGCGACGGCCGTGAAATGCGCGAACAGGCCCGCTTGCGGCGGCTTCGAGTAGTACGGCGTGACGACGAGAAGGCCGTGCGCTCCCGCTCGGGCGGCGTCTCGCGCCAATTCGACGCTGTGCGCGGTGTCGTTGCTGCCTGCACCGGCGACGATCTTGGCGCGGTCGCCTACGGCTGCGATCACCGCACGCAGCAGTTCGAGCTTTTCGGTCTCGGTAGTGGTCGGCGATTCGCCCGTCGTACCGGCGAGGACCAGTCCATCGCAGCCGTGGGCTACCAAATGATCCGCGAGACGGACGCCTGCGTCGATGTCCAACTTACCTTCGGAGGTGAACGGGGTCACCATTGCGACGGAGACAGTTCCGAAGGCGCGCACGGCAGCCGGTGCGGAATCACCATTAATCATGGTCAGAAGGCTACCCGGTACCACGGGGTCACAATGCCCTAGGTGAGCGTGTTCGGATTGGGTGACGTCAACCGATTCCTTGACTGACGTCACTTTTGACATCACGATGGTGTCATGGAACTCATTGAAGCAACCGCCCGCCTGCGCGACGACCTCCGTGCCGCTGCCGCTCTCGGTGACGAAAAGACCATCGCGATAGCCGATGCCCTCGCAGGCGCCGTCGAAACTTCTGCGCAATTGATGCTGCTCTCGGCACTTTCGACGTTCGCCGGTGAAGTATCGGACGCACTCGGCGACCGCACCGTGCACGTCGAACTGCACGGCACGGAGGCAGTCGTCGACGTTCGCCGCAAAGAGAAGGAAAAGTCCGAGTCCGACCCCGCTGCCGACGACTCGGGCGAACATCCGACCTTCGAAGAACTGACAGGCGACATCAGCCGAGTGACACTGCGCCTGGTGGAACAGATGAAGGCCAAGGCCGAGGAAGCAGCGGCCCAAAGTGGCGTATCCCTCAATTCCTGGGTCTCGCAAGCGGTTCAAGGAGCGTTGCGCGACCAGTGGGGCAGCATGGGCGGCGGTATGGGCGGCGGCAAAAACGGTCCGACCTGGCGTTGATCCGAACTAGGCTCCGAGCCGGGCAGACGAACTGTCTCCCCACGACGAGCGGAGCCACACCAATGACGGTGACAGGTACGAAAGAGTTCGACATCAAGGCGACGCCCGCCGACGTCATGGCAGCGATCGTCGCCGTCGAAGACTTGCCGGGATGGTCCGGACCGCACAAATCGGTCACCGTCGAGACCAGATTCGAAGACGGCCGACCCCACCGGGTCCGCGCCGACGTCAGCGCGGTCGGATTCACCGACCATCAGATCACCGACTACACCTGGAACGGCGACGACTACATGTCGTGGTCGTTGCAGGACAGCACACTGCAGGCTGTCCAAGAAGGCACCTACCGGCTGACTCCGACCGCCAAGGGCACACACGTGCACTTCGACCTGGCGCTGAAACCGAAGATCCCACTGCCCGGTTTTGTCGTAAAGAAGGTCCTGAGCATTGCGATGGACACCGCGAGCAAGGGTTTGACGAAGTTCGTCGAGTCGCGCTGACTCAGAACGTCGCCGATCTAGAACTTGGCGGCAAGCATCGCGGCCAGATCACCGCGTTCACCTATCACGATCTCGTCGATCTCGAGCCACTTCGCCATCCGACGGAGCGCGTCCGCCAATTCGCTTGCAACGCGGTCGGTTCGGTGTCCGTCCTCGGTGAAGGCCGCGGGAACGAGCAGCCGGCCGGTGCCTCGCTCGGCACGGAGATCGACCCGGCCGACCAGTTCGCCGTCCAGCAGGAACGGAAACACGTAATACCCGTGCACGCGTTTGGGTTCCGGTGTGTAGATCTCGATTCGGAAATGAAAACCGAAGATCTGCTGGGTCCGCGGGCGGCAGAAGATCAGTGGATCGAACGGGCACAACAGCGCGGACCCGGTGATCTTGCGTGGCGCGCGCGCTTCGGAGTGCAGATAGGCCGGCTTGTCCCAGCCGCTGACGGTCACGGGTTCGAGCACACCGCTGTCGACCAGCTCGGCTATCGCCGGTTCGGTCTGAATTCGCTTGAGCCGGTAGTAGTCCCGTAGATCGGGTTCCGTCGCAATCCCCAACGCCCGAGCCGACCGGGTGACGAGTTCGCGGATGGCGTCGGCCTCGTCGACGTCTCGTTCGCGCACGTGCGCCGGGATGACTCGCTCGGTGAGGTCGTACTGCCTGGTGAAGGCGACACGTTTGTCGACCGACAACTCGCCCGAGGCGAACAGCTGCTCACAGACGATCTTGGTGTCGCTCAGGTCCCACCACGACGACCGTTTGGGTCCGTTGTTGCCGCGTTCGAGATACTTCTCGATCGCTCCGGCTCCCGCAGGCCCGACCTCGGCGACCGCTGCGAGCACATCGTCGACGAGGCCGGGGTTCCGCTCGTTCACCCTGCGTGCGTGCGACCAGCGACCGAACTCGAATTCGCGCATGCGCCACCGCATCAGCGGCCAGTCCTCGACGGGCAGCAGCGCCGCCTCGTGCGCCCAGTACTCCACGAACTGGCGCGGTTTGCGCGCACTGTGCGACCACACGGCATCGTCGAGCAACGTCCGGTCGTACTCGCCGATCCTGCTGAACACCGGTGCATAGTGAGCTCGCACGACGGCAGACACCGAGTCGATCTGCAGCAGTTGTGTTTTGTCGACCACGCCGAGCACCGTTCGGCGGGTGGGCGCACTCGCGGGCAACCGCCCTGCGAAACCCTGGGCGGCTAGTGCGATGCGGCGCGCCGTCGCAGCGCTGATCTGACGCATACCCCAAACCCTGCCACGAGGCACCGACACATGGATCATGGGTCCATGACCGACGTGTGGAGTCACCTCGAAGCCGAACGACTCGACCTTGCCGACTTCCTCGACACCCTCACACCCGAGGAGTGGAATACCCCGTCGCTGTGCGGCGAATGGCTGGTTCGCGATGTGGCAGCGCACCTGGCGATCGGCGCCTGGACTCCCCCGGTCCCGACCGTACTCGGCATCGCCCGCAACGGATTCAGTCTCGATCGCTGGATCGCCGCAGACGCCAAGCGCCTCGGTGCCGACGACCCTGCGGTGATCACGGCTCGCTTGCGTTCAGTCGCGGGTTGGCGCAAACATCCGCCCGGCATTCCCAAGACAGCGCCGCTGATCGACGTGTTGGTGCACGGCCTCGACATTCGACGCCCGCTCGGCAAGCCCCGCGCTATTCCTGCCGGACCTTTCGGCATCGCTGCCCACGATTTCACTCGTCGCGGCATCACGGCATCGAAGTTCGGCAGCCGCGCGCGTATCGCCGGACTTCGGTTGCAAGCCGACGACCTCGACTGGTCGACCGGCGACGGTCCGGTGGTCAGCGGCAGCAGCGCCGCGATACTGCTGATGTTCGCGCAACGTCCCGTCGAACCGGACGAGTTCACCGGGGACGGCGCGCCCGCCCTGTACGCACGCCTGCGGACCTGATCAGGCCGGATCTGCCTGCTCGACCGTCGTCGAGATGCGGCCGTCCCGATCGAATTCGGTTCGCCGGTCCACAGCCGGACCGCTGACCAGCACGGTCGCGAGAAAACGTTTTCCACGAGGCAGCACCCGCACCGTCACCGACCCCTCGTTGGCGCCGTCGAGTTCCTGCGCGGCGATCCGCAGCACCGTCTTACGTACCCCCGAGCCGACATCGGCGAACCCGCCGTCGTCGAGCAGAACGACCTCGACACCGCGGCTACGAGCGCCCCTCGTCGCGGCGACGACCTCCGCCGACGACAGTTGCGGAGCGCGCAGACCATCGCGCAACTCGGCCTCGAGCAGGCGACACTCCTCTCGTTCGGCCAGGTCGAGAGCCTCACCCCGTGCGATACGCTCGAGCACCGGTCGGGCCAGCTCGTCGAGTCGATCGAGCTGCCTGTCGCGTTCCTCGTTCTGCGCGGCCATGGTCGCCTCGGCGGCCGCACGTCTCGTCGCGTCCGCGCGCAGATCGGACAACGACTGGATAGCCGGACGCATGATCACCATGAACACGGTGACGGCAGCGACGGTGCCGACCGGAGCCGTTGCGCCGACGATGCCGGACAAGCCGAGGTCCGTGCCGCGGTCCACCTGCGCGACCACGACGCCCGTCGCCGCGACACCGATCCACGCGTAGGCGGTCCGACCGCGAATGATCAACAGACACAGCACAAGTGAATACGCGAAGGCCGTCCACAGAATGTGACTGTCCTGACCGGGTGCGCGGGTGTTGGACAACGTCGCGTAGGTCGCGACGGGTCCGATAATCATGATCAGGAATGTGTAGGGCAGCGGGATCGGGTCGCGTCGCGACAACACGACGATCGTGGCACTGACTCCGATCGCCGCGTAACAGACCACGACCAACGAGGCGTTGTTCGTCGTGTCGAGGTTCTGCAGCATCACCATGACAACGGTGAGCAACAGCAACCCGAGCATCAACCACGCCGGTCGGCCACGAAGTCCGAGCAGTCCGCGCAGGTCGACGTCGCTAGCGGATTCCATCGGACCCCCAGACCAACGTGACGGTGGTTCCGCGTCCTGGCGACGATTCGACGAAAGCGGCACCGCCAGGCAACTCGCGCATTCTGCCGAGAATGCTCAACGACACTCCGAGTCGATCGGTCGGCACGGCGGCAGGATCGAAGCCTGCGCCGTCGTCGATGACGGCAACACGTAGTCCTCCCGCACCGACCGTCGCCACGATCTCGCGCCGCACGTCGCGACCGGGCTCGGCGGCATGACGCAGACTGTTGCGCAGGGCTTCGCTCAGCGCAGCAGCGATCGTCTCCGCAGCCTGAACAGGCAGTTTGAGGTCGTCGAACCCGGCTTGCTTGCGCGCCGTGAAGATCACTCGCGTATTCACCTGAACAGCAGCAGCGCGCAGGAACCCGATCGCTGCGGCCGCGTCGTATTCCGACCGATCGACGGCCTCGGACCGGAATTCATTCATTTCCTGCAGCGTGCGGCCGGCCTGCTCGGCAAGGATCGCGGATTCGCGACCACGCGAGGCGTCGAGCAACGTCGACAGCACACCGTCGTGGATCAGGGCCGCGAACTTCGCGCGTTCCTTGGTGCGGGCCGCGACCGCGGCGATCGCGGCAGCCTCCCGTGCCGCTCGGCTGGATTCGGTGTCGAGCAAGGTCGTCGCACGAACGGCGAAGACGACAACCCACGCGAACAGACCTGCCGTGCAGAAGCCGCGAACCGCGTGCTGGACGTAGTCGAACAAGGCCGAATCACCGGCGCCGTAGCGCGCGACGAACGACGCAATGATCGACGTGACGACGAGGTAGGCAAGGGTGATCTTCGGCGTCCAGACGAGTGCGGCCGCGACGGCACCGATTGCGATGATGCGGCCGATCCACGACGCCTGACCCTCGAGTCCACCGAACTCGCCGGCCAGAGGGAACACCGCCACGCTGAGCAGATAGTTCACGGCAAGCGCTGCGGCGATTCGGCGCACGCTCGTCAGCTGAGCCTTGATCCCGGCAACGGCCAACGCGAGGCAGAAGCCGACGACGAGCACGACAGCCGCTGGCGTCCACCATGATTCGAGCAGCCGCGCCTGATGGACGATCTCAGGCGAGTCCATCGCCGCGTAGATGACACCACCGAGCCCGATCGTGACGGCAAGCGAACGGGTGACACGTTCGTTGGCGCGCATCGCGCCGTACGTCGAAACTGTGGCGTCGGTGACGGCTGTCATCCCTCGGAGCCCGCTCAAGACTGCAGGTGCGGCGACTCGGGAACGGGTAGCCACCCGTCCTCCACTGCGCGCTTGTACAGATCGGTTTTGGTCGGCGCCGGACGACCGGCGTCGGAGTACTTCTGCCTGATTCGCGAGAGGTAGTCGTTGACCGTCTGCTCCGACAGGCCGGTGAGACGCGCCACGCGAGACGCCTTCTCCCCCGATGCGTACAGGGTGAGCACTTCCTCCTGGCGTGGACTCAACCCGACGTCGGACAATCTCGGGTCGCCGTCGATAGCCGCCGCCCAGTCGGTGGTCACAACCTGTGCACCCGACGCGGCGCGCCGCACCGCATCGACGACGTAGGACGCGTCCTCCGACTTCCGAATGACGCCGAGCACGCCGGCACGTGCAGCGGACCGAACCAGAAACGCATTCTCCGCCCCGGTGAAGACAAGGACCTCGACGCCATGTTCGCGCAGCGTGCGGACGTTTTCTTCCGGAACCGAACCGTCTGCCAGACGCAGGTCGAGCACGACGAGATCGAGATCGTGGGTTTGGTCGAGCAACTCGCGAACCGTCCCCGCCGAAGCAACGACCTCCAGATCGGCTTCGGCCGACAACATCGCAGACACGCCGATGATCACGGATTCGTGGTCCTCGACCAAGCCGATTCGACGCAACGCGGCGGCGATCATGTCGCGCCCTCCTCAGCTCTGAATGTCCAACGACGGGTTGCCGGTGCCACAGGTAAGGCTCCGCACGGATGGGCCAGCCATCCGTGCGGGGCGCTTGCCCGACCCCGTAACCAGTCTTGTCCACAATGTCGGTTCCGAATACCCGCCAAAACTGGGGGCAGAGGTTTCCCTCTCCGTCACGCGTCTCCTGCAACAGTCACTGCCACCGTCGCACCGAGTTCGTAGCACTGCTCCCGCGTCTTCGCATCGATCGGACCGACGATCTCGAGGGTATGGGCACCGATCTCGCCAGCCATCTGCAGGTGTACAAGTCGGCTACACAGGCCGACATCGACTGGGCGCTCCAACTCGCCGCTTGAAACGAGGACTGTCACAAGCCACGCGCTCGCAATGATTCGGTTCGGGTCGACGCCAAATTGTTTCACGATCTACCCGGTGGGGTCTCGGAGCTAGGTGGCGCCGAACGACCACCCGTTGGCCCGCACATAATCGAAGAACTTCACCGTCTCGACTGAGTGTTCGTCAGCGATGTTCGGAATCTTCTGGTTCTTGTCCTCCGTGCCCGGCCCTTTGCGGTTCTCCTCCGTAACGATGGTCGAGTCCTCGGCCTTGGCATGAGCGACGATGAACGGGTCGGCCTCGTTTAGCTGCCCCTGGACCCAGCCTGGGTGAGCTCGACCGATCGACGCTACCGTGATCAGCTCCTCATCGCTGACTTCGCACACGAACCCTGGCAGGTCCTTCGCCCACTTGTGTAGATCGTCGCCGCCGCGTTTGACCTCACGAAGTATCGCCTCACAAATGCAACTCTCGTGCGCCCCGACCGATGCTTCGATACTCGCCCAAAGCCCGGGGAAGATATCGCGTGGGTATTGCCGTACCAGACCAATGAGGATATTCGTATCGAGCGTGAACCTCATTCAGCGCCGCCGGTGCGGTAATACTCTGCGAGTATCTGCTCGACCATTGGCAAGCGCGCGTTCAGCAGATAGGTTGCATCGACGAAATCGACCCGTCGATCTTCAAGTGCCCGCGCGACCGTGCCGATGTAGCTAGGCCCCAGATCGCGATATCGGAGTCGCCACGGTGGGACGAACCCAGGTTTCGCGCTCTGCGCTTGCCGAGCCTGCTCCCACCGCTCGTCGCTGTCTGCGCGGATACCGTCGAGGTCGTCGTCTTCGATGACACCGAGCCTGCGCAACCGCACCGCCGCGGCAAGCGTGCTCACCTTGAAATGGCGCGCAAGAGAGTCGGCAACCGCGCCCGGGTCCTCGGCGTCCACGATACTGGCGCGGACGGCCTTCTCCGGCATCAAAAAAGCGGCAGCGAAGTTGTTTGCGAGCGCTTCCTCGTTGACGCTCTGCTGCAGCACGCACAGACCGCTTGTTCGGTTGATTAGGTGCCCGACCTCGTGGAACAAGGTGAAGGTGCGGCCCGCCGGGCTATCGGCGCCGTTGACTATAACCACCGGGAGATCGTCATGGTGTAGGGAAAGGCCGCGGAAGGCTTTCAGGGATATCTTCGTCGCCTGGAGCACCAGTATGCCGTTGTCCTCCAACAGACCACGCCAGAAGCTGAACACCTGATTGTTGGAGGACTCAGGCGGAACGAACGCGTCCGTAAGCCCGAACTGCGCCCGCAGCTCGGTTGCGCGCGCGGCAAAGGTGTCCCAGGTGATAGAGCGAACGTCTACGCGGCGTGCCGGGAGGCCACCTAGGTCGAGCATAGCATCGCGGTGCTGCTCGGCACGCCGCATCTCCTTAGCCAGGTCTGCGGGGAGGTCTTCATTGGCTCGGCCCCGAAAGTCAGCCGTTTCGGGTATGTCCGGCACGGCGGGCGGCGGTGCAAAAAAGAAGCCTAACGGACGATCGAGCTTGCCAGCCATCAGGGTGAGTTGCCGGAAAGTTGGCTGCGCGCTACCACTTTCGAATTCAACAACGCGGGACGGCTTAACGTTGAGCGCGCGAGCGAGGTCATCCAGCTCAACGTGACTCACCTCGCGCGCCCAGGCTAAGGCGGCGGGGTCAATAGGCGCTCTCGCCATGTCCGCCCTCCTTGGTCTTCACACGTCGCGGCTTCGCGCCGCCCCGGTCCGTGCAACATTAAGCGTAGGGACCGACGGTAGATGGGTGTTCGGCGACCGGCTGTGATGAGGCCGGGAAGTATTGACTTCCGAACGCGCGGTGTCCCGTCGTAGCCTCAGAAGGAAGTCACTCGTGGTCGTTGTGGTCGGCCAACTCCTCCAGCCAAGCCTTAGGCTCAGCGATCATCTGGGTTCCCAACGCGGTCTGCCACACCGCCCGATAGCCCGTTTGGTGCTGGAAGCGATATGTGTCGGGCACTTGGACCATTCCTGGAATCCAGGTCCTCATCAGTGGATCGTTTCGACGAAGCTGTGCAACACGCTCTTCTTCGCGACGATCCTCACGCACCTCGGTCATCTCCAGCTCGAACTCGTCAACGGCCTCAGGAATCACCACACTGATCGCTTCGCCCGGCCCGACCTCATCGCACGCGCCATTAGCTGACCACTCACCCACCCAGAAACTGACACGAACGCGGTAGGCGGTGTCGGTGCCGTTGTTGACCAGTTCATAGACACCCGGCTCGGCGGTGATGTGCTCCCACTCGACATCGTGACGCTCCGTGTCGCGATCCTCCGCCCGCCGCGAAATCCTATTGGCCTCCTCGGCCACATCCTTGGCGTCGGTGGCGATATCGTTCGACTCCTCGGCCAGACCGATTGCCTTGGCCGATTCCTTACTGCTCTGTTCGGCGAGGTCCCGAGACTGCTTGCTGTAGACCAGCGCCCAGATCGCGAGAGCGACACCGACGAGAGCCACGACCGGGCCGGCGATGGTCGCTAACTCAGTCAGCTCCACGACTCAAGCCTCCATCAGCTGTGCGGCGACTGACGCCCCCAGCTCCCAGCAGGCCTCGAGGTCGGCCTTTGTCGGCTTCTCCGAGACCACCACGTCCGCCGCCGTCCTGGCCCAGCCGAGGCCGGTCGTGATCGCGTCCAGGGCGCGCTGAGCACCCTCGGTCCCCTGGTTGCCGTGAATGTACGCGCCGAACGGACGACCCTTGGTCGAGTCGAGAATCTGGTAGTAGCTCTGATCGAAGGCGTGCTTGAGGCCGCCTGAGATATACCCGAGATTGGCCGGTGTGCCGAGCACGTAGCCGTCGGCGTCGAGGAAGTCACTCGCGGACACCGACAGCGCGGCGCGACGCACCACCTCGACACCCTCGATCTCGGGATCGGTGGCACCTGCCAGAACAGCCTCAAACATCGCCTGGCAGTGCGGAGACGGCGTGTGATGAACGACGAGCAGCGTTTTGCTCATTGTTTGCGTACCTCGAGTTGTTCTAGGCGGACAGCACGGCGCATTGTGTCGCGGGCGCGGCCTCGGTCACCTGCGTAGTCGTAGGCGCGGGCAAGCCGATACGAGCTCCGCCAATTGTCCGGGTCGGCTTCCCATTCGGCCTTGACCTGGGCGAACAGGGTGTCGGCGGCTTCGCGCTCGATTCGGCCCGATGGTCTGCGCGGGAGATCGTAGACGTCCAGTTCGCGGCCTTCGTCGAAGATGCGCTTCGCCAGATGTTGGTGCGCCAGACCTGCTCGCAGCGTCGCGACCACGATCCAGAGGCCGAGGAACGGCAGGATCAGCAGACCTATACCGAGGCCGATCGACGTCGCCCGACCGTCTTGGATCATCGTGATGCCACGACTACCGAGTACGACGAAGTAGAAGAGGAGTGCGCCGACGAGCGCAACGATGACCGCGACTCTGCGGGCGACCGCGCCACTCACAGGTCGAGGAGTGGGTCGAGTCCGACGGTGAGACCTGGACGCTTCGAGATCTCTCGAACGCCGAGCAGAACACCCGGAGCGAACGACGTCCGGTCCATCGAGTCGTGACGAATCGTGAGGGTTTCACCCTGCGTGCCGAGGAGCACTTCCTGGTGTGCGACGAGGCCCGCGAGGCGTATGGAGTGCACACGAACACCGTCTACATCGGCGCCGCGTGAGCCTTCCAACTCCGTGGTCGTCGCATCCGGACTCCTGCCGACGCCTGCCTTCGCGCGCGCTTCGGCGATCAGGCCGGCAGTTCGGTAGGCAGTTCCCGACGGGGCGTCGGCCTTGTTCGGGTGATGCAGTTCGATGACCTCGACCGAGTCGAAGAACCGCGCCGCCTGCTCGGAGAAGCGCATCAGCAGGACGGCCCCGATCGCGAAGTTGGGTGCGATCAGAACGCCCGTTCCTTGACTCGCGTCGAGCCATTCGGTGACCGTGGCGAGCCTGGCGTCGTCGAAGCCGGTGGTGCCGACGACAGCGTGAATGCCGTTCTCCACCAAGAACTTCAGGTTGTCCATCACCACATCGGGGTGGGTGAAGTCGACGACGACCTCGGTTCCTGAGTTCACGAACGCAGCGATGTCGTCACCTTGGTCGACGGAGGCGACCAACTCGAGGTCCGCGGCCGCATCGACGGCCTCGCAGATAGCCTTGCCCACCTTGCCGTTTGCGCCGAGCACACCGACGCGAACCTTAACCTTGTCGTCCATTCGACCGAGCTTACTTGGCCGGTTGGAAGGGCATGCCGGCACTCAATCGAACACGATCACCTGTCGAATCGCGTTGCCAGCAGCCAGTTCGTCCATCGCCTCGTTGATGCCATCGAGTTCGATCTGCGACGAAATCAGCTTCTCGACGGGCAGTTTGCCCTCCCGCCACAGCTTCACGTAGGCAGGGATGTCGCGTTCCGGCACGGCGGAACCGAGGTAGCTTCCGACAATCGTGCGAGCTTGGGCTACGAGGCCGAGCGGCGATATCGACGCGACCGCATCCGGCGCAGGCAGACCGACCGTCACTGTCGTGCCACCCGGTGCCGTCGCCTTCACGGCCGCCTCGAACGCGCGGACGTTGCCGACGGCCTCGACGACGAGGTCCGCGACGATTCCCTGCTCGACGATCTCGGCGGGCGAATACACCTGCGTTGCCCCGAGCGACCGTGCCGTTTCCAGTTTCGCCGGCACCGCGTCGACCCCGATCACCTCACCGAGGCCGAGGGACACGGCGGTCAGCACGGCTGCCATTCCCACTCCCCCGAGACCGACGACCATGATCGAGTTGCCCGCAACGGGCTTGCCCGCGTTGAGGATTGCGCCGCCGCCGGTGAGGACCGCGCACCCGAGAACGGCCCCGACCTCCGGTGGTACGTCGTCGTCGATCGCGACGACCGAACGCCGATCGACGACGGCATGGGTCGCGAACCCGGACACACCGAGATGGTGATGAACCTCGGCGCCGTCGCGGTGCAGCCGCCGCCCACCTTCGAGCAGCACACCGGCATTGTTGGCGACACTGCCTGGGCCACAAGGCATTCGGCCGTCCGCCGCGCAGCCGACACAGTCGCCGCAGCGCGGCAGGAAGGTCATGACAACCCGCTGACCGACCGCGAGGTCGTCCACCCCCGGACCGACTTCTTCGATCCGCCCGCACGCTTCGTGACCGAGCAGCATCGGCACAGGTCGAACCCGATTGCCGTCGACGACGGACAGGTCCGAATGGCACAGCCCGGCCGCCTCCAGCCGAACCAGAATCTCGCCGCTCCTTGGCGCGTCCAGTTCGAGCTCGGAGATCGAGATGGGCTTGGAGTCTGCGAACGGCTGCGAACTGCCGATCGCTTCGAGCACGGCGCCACGAATCTTCATAACCGCCACCCTAGCCACACCATGAAGCGGACCTACTTGACGATGCCCCGTACTGCCGCGGGCAGATCACGTTTGCGTTTGTACGGACCGACCACCGCCGCGGCGAACGGCCGGTTCAACAACTCGGCGGCGACGTCGGCGACTTGCGTGGTCGTCACTGCATCGATGCGTGCCAGTGTCTCGGAGATGCTGCGATGGTTGCCGTAGCTCAGTTCGCTCCGACCGATTCGGTTCATCCGTGACCCCGAATCCTCCAGTCCGAGAACAAGTCCGCCGCGCAACGAGCCTTTCGCCCTGGCACATTCGGAATCGGTGATGCCGTTGGCAGCCACTTCGGCGAGCACTTCTCGCGCAAGAGTGGTGACCTCGACCAGATTCTCCGGCTGGCACCCCGCGTACACGGAGAACGCGCCGGTGTCGGCGAACGTGTCGACACTCGAGTAGACCGAGTAGGCAAGTCCGCGCTCTTCGCGAATCTGTTGAAACAGGCGAGAACTCAACCCACCACCGACAGCGGTGTTCAACACCGACAGCGGCCAGCGATGCTTGCCCTCGTGTCGTCCGAACGCCCGCACACCCAGTGCGATGTGCACTTGTTCGCTGTCACGAGTGGTGAGGCTCAGGCTCGGTGGGGTCTTGAGCCGGATCGTGCCTTCGCGCCGCGGTGCCGATGCGACCGCCGAATCCAGGTGGCCCGAAAACGCTCGATGGACCAACTCGACCGTGTGCTCGTGCTCGATGTTGCCCGCAACCGCGACGACCATCCGGTCCGGCGTGTAACGCCGAGTGTGGAACGAATGCAGCTGAGCTCGTCGCATCTCTTCGATCGACTCGACAGTGCCGATGACAGGTCGCCCGATCGGATGGTCACCGAACAGGGCGCTCAAGAACGCGTCGCCGAGCAGATCCTCCGGGTCGTCGTCGCGCATCGAGATCTCTTCGAGGACAACCTGGCGCTCGACATCCACGTCGGCACTACGACATTGGCCACGCAGCACCACGTCGGATACCAGATCGACGGCGAGCGGGAGGTCGTCGTCGATGACGTGAGCGTAGAAACACGTCTGCTCTTTCGAGGTGAACGCGTTCAGCTCGCCACCGACCGAATCCATGACCTGCGCGATGTCCAGCGCAGACCGCGTCGGGGTGGATTTGAACAGCAGATGCTCGAGGAAATGCGCCGCACCCGCGACGGTCTGGCCTTCGTCGCGAGAGCCGACGCCGACCCACACACCAACCGACGCCGACCTGACTCCGGGAACATGCTCGGTGACCACGCGCAGCCCACCGGGCAGCACCGTGCGCCGCACGCCTGCTTCGGCGTGCTCCGTCGTGACCGAAAGGCCCCCAAGCGCAGCGGAACTGCGCAAGGGGGCCGTCGATCGAGTTTTCTTACTCAGCCGAGGCCGCCTCGACGGTCTCGGCGGGAGCGTCGGCCACGGGGGCGTCGGCGACAGGAGCGTCGGCCGCCGGTGCGTCGGCAGTCTCGTCTTCAGGGACCGGGATCAGCGAGATCTTGCCGCGGTTGTCGATGTCGGCAATCTCGACGCGGAGCTTGGAGCCCACGTTGACGACGTCTTCGACCTTGGCGATCCGCTTGCCGTTACCGAGCTTCGAGATGTGCACCAATCCGTCGCGACCCGGGAGCAGGGAAACGAACGCGCCGAAGGCGGTGGTCTTGACGACCGTGCCGAGGAAGCGTTCGCCGACCTTCGGGAGCTGCGGGTTGGCGATGGCGTTGATCATGTCGATCGCGGCCTGGGCAGACGGTCCATCGGTAGCGCCGACGAACACGGTGCCGTCGTCTTCGATGGAGATGTTGGCACCGGTCTGCTCGGTGATCGAGTTGATCATCTTGCCCTTGGGCCCGATGACCTCACCGATCTTGTCGACGGGGACCTTGATGGCCGTCACGCGAGGCGCGAACGGGCTCATCTCGTCCGGGGTGTCGATGGCCTCGGCCATAACCTCGAGGATCGTGGTGCGGGCGTCGTGCGCCTGCGACAGCGCACCGGCAAGCACCTGCGACGGGATGCCGTCGAGCTTCGTGTCCAGCTGCAGCGCCGTGACGAAGTTCTTGGTACCCGCGACCTTGAAGTCCATGTCGCCGAAGGCGTCTTCCGCACCGAGGATGTCGGTGAGGGCGACGTAGCGGGTTTCGCCGTCGACCTGGTCGGAGACCAAGCCCATGGCGATGCCTGCGACCGGGGCGCGCAGCGGCACACCGGCATTGAGCAACGACAACGTCGATGCGCAGACCGAACCCATCGAGGTGGAACCGTTGGAGCTCAACGCTTCCGAGACCTGACGGATCGCGTACGGGAACTCGTCCTGGCTCGGCAGCACCGGCATCAGGGCGCGCTCTGCGAGGGCACCGTGGCCGATTTCACGACGCTTCGGCGAGCCGACACGGCCGGTCTCACCGGTCGAGTACGGCGGGAAGTTGTAGTGGTGCATGTAGCGCTTGCTCGTCTCGGGTCCGAGCGAGTCGACCTGCTGCGCCATCTTCACCATGTCGAGGGTGGTGACGCCCATGATCTGGGTCTCGCCACGCTCGAACAATGCCGAACCGTGTGCGCGCGGAATGATCGCGACCTCGGCCGACAGCGACCGGATGTCGGTGATGCCACGGCCGTCGATACGGAATTGATCACGCAGGATGCGCTGGCGCACAAGCTTTTTCGTCAGCGAGCGGAATGCTGCGCCGATTTCCTTCTCGCGACCCTCGAAGTTCGGAGCAACCGATGCGAGCACCTCGACCTTGACCTCGTCGGTCTTGTCGTCGCGCTCTTTCTTGCCAGCGATGGTCAGGGCGTCGGACAGTGCCGAGGAGGCTGCTGCCTCGACGGCGGCGTAGACGTCGTCCTGGTACGCGGGGAACACGGGGTAGTCGCCGGTCGGCTTGGAGGCCTTCTCTGCGAGGTCCTGCTGCGCCTTGACCAAGCGAGCGATGAACGGCTTGGCGGCTTCGATGCCCTCGGCGACGATCGCTTCGGTCGGCGCCTGCGCGCCGTCCGCAATCTTCGCGATGACGTCGACGGTTGCCTCTGCCTCGACCATCATGATCGCGACGTCGCCGGATTCGACAATGCGACCGGCAACGACCATGTCGAAGACGGCGTTTTCGAGCTGATCGACCTTCGGGAACGCGACCCACTGGCCGGCCTTGTTCTCCTCGGACGAGATGAGCGCGACGCGAACGCCACCGACCGGGCCGGAGAACGGCAGTCCTGCGATCTGGGTCGACGCCGATGCCGCGTTGATCGCGACGACGTCGTACAGGTCGTTCGGGTCGAGGCTCAGGACGGTGACGACGACCTGGATCTCGTTACGCAGTCCGTCCACGAACGAGGGGCGCAGCGGCCTGTCGATCAGACGGCACGTGAGGATCGCGTCGGTGGACGGACGTCCTTCACGACGGAAGAACGATCCGGGGATCCGGCCTGCGGCGTACATACGCTCTTCGACGTCGACCGTCAGCGGGAAGAAGTCGAAGTGCTCTTTGGGGTGCTTGCTCGCGGTGGTCGCCGACAGCAGCATGGTCTCTTCGTCCAGGTACGCGACGACGGCGCCTGCGGCCTGCTGGGCCAGGCGTCCGGTCTCGAACCGGACCGTACGGGTTCCGTAGCTGCCGTTGTCGATGACGGCAGTCGATTCGAACACGCCTTCGTCGACCTCTACGGCACCGCTCGTTGGGGCATCAGTGCCCGTTGCATTTGTCATATTTGCTTTCTCTTACCTCTCGTCTTCGCCGTACCCGCGCGGACGCGCCGCAGCCCTCCTGGCTGCAGCGCGCGCACCTGGCTCGTGTCCCCTTGGACGCGGCTGCGCGGTGGCGGTCATCGATCGAAGCTCGCCGGCCGGTGCGTTCGCAGAATGGAACGGGCACTACCGAAAAGCCACTACCGAAGACCGACGCCACGACTGGCAGGTACATACGGCATTGCTGTGGACTCGTGTCCACATCTTCTCTAGCTACGGACTGAAGTCCGGGTGTTCAGGTGTGCAGGTGTTGCGCAAATCCTCGACAAACACGAGTAGCCAACGGAGCAAGTCTAGGCGTTGCTCCGTTGGCTTCTGTGTCAGATCGCAAATTTGTCGTCCGTGCCGCTCAGCTCGATCAGCGGCGAAGTCCGAGCCGCTCGATCAGCGAACGGTAACGCGCGATGTCCACTTTCTGGACGTACTTCAGCAGGCGACGACGACGTCCGACCAGCAGCAACAGGCCGCGGCGGGAGTGGTGATCGTGCTTGTGCTTCTTGAGGTGTTCGGTCAGATCGACGATGCGCTTGGTGAGCATCGCAACCTGGGCCTCCGGCGAACCGGTGTCCGTCTCGTGAATTCCGTACTCGGAAAGGACGGCCTTTTTCTGCTCGGTGGTCAATGCCACGCGTCTACTCCTGGTGTTTACGTCCGCGCGCTGGTTGGTGCAGGGTTTTGCACACACAGGTGTAGCCACCGCGGACCGCAGCGCACACCAACCGAGAATAATACCAGTTCAGCGGAGTACTTCTCGCGCACGTTCGACGTCGCGACCCATTTCGCCGATCAGATCGTCGATGGAGTCGAACTTCTCCATCCCACGCAGGTGTTCGACGAAGTCGACGGCGACGTGCTGGCCGTACAGGTCGGCCTCGCCGTCGAGAACGAAAGCCTCGACGGTCCGGGTGCGGCCGGAGAAGGTGGGGTTGGTGCCGACGGATACAGCGGCCTTAGCGCGCTGACCAGCCGTTACCGTCCCGATCGTCGGTCCGGGACCGAGCACCGTGAACCACGCCGCGTATACGCCGTCGGCTGGGATGGCGGCGTACATCGGCGGCGCGATGTTGGCGGTCGGATAGCCGAGGGCCCGCCCGCGACCGTCACCGTGCACGACGACACCTTCTACGCGATGGGGTCTGCCCAATGCTTCAGCGGCCGACGCGACATCGCCGGCGTCGACGCAGGCGCGAATATAGGTCGAGGAGAACGTGACAGCGTGCTCGCCGAGCAGTTTCACGGCGTCGACCGCGAAGCCGAACCGCTGGCCGGCTTCTTCGAGGGTTTCGATCGTGCCCGCGGCCTTCTTGCCGTAGGTGAAGTTCTCCCCCACGACGACCTCGGCGACATGGATCCGTTCGACAAGGACTTCGTGTGCATACCGAGCGGGCGTGAGCTTCATGAACTCGTGCGTGAACGGCATGACGCAAAAGACGTCGATGCCGAGTTCTTCGGCGAGTTCTGCACGTCGGGTGAGTGTCGTCAATTGGGCCGGATGACTGCCTGGGCGAACAACTTCCATCGGATGTGGGTCGAATGTCATCAAGGCGCTCGGGATGCCGCGGCGCTGCGCGGATTCGACCGCACGGGCGATCAGTTCTCTGTGGCCGCGGTGCACGCCATCGAAGACACCGATCGTGAGAACGCAGCGACCCCAATCGGCCGGAACGTCGTCGAGACCTCGCCATCTCTGCACAAGTACGAAGCCTAGGTCAAAGCCTCTGGGCGGGTCATCCCCGGACCTGCCCAACCGGGGAGTTCGCGGGGCGGCTCGACTCGTCTACACTCAGAATTCGGTAACCCGAACTTTTATCTTGGAGGGGTTGAAATCAAGGCATTTGCCCTCGTCCGCGCCCTGGCCGCCGGTGCCGTCGTCCTCGCCGTAGGCACCGGCTGCACAATGCCGACCTCTACCGCAGCATCGAGCGACGATCCGCGTCCGCTGGTGCTGACGACCTTCACCGTGCTCGCCGACATCGCGCGCAACGTCGCAGGCGAGCACCTGCGAGTCGAGTCGATCATCAAGGCGGGCGCAGAGATTCACGGCTACGAACCCACACCGGGCGACCTGAAGAATGCCGCGAGCGCGTCGTTGATTCTCGACAACGGGCTCGGACTCGAGTCGTGGTTCGGGCAGTTCGTGGCCGATCTCGAGGTTCCGCACGCCGTACTCAGCGAAGGCGTCGAGCCGATCACCATCACCAACGGCGCGTACTCCGGCAAAGCCAACCCACACGCGTGGATGTCGCCGACCAACGCGCAACGTTACGTCGACAACATCGTGACGGCATTTGCCGATCTCGACCCTGCCAATGCGGCGGACTATCGCGCGAACGCCGAGGCCTACAAGGCGCAACTGAGGTCGGTCCGCGAGGACCTCGTACGCGAACTGGCTCCGGTACCGGAGAACCAGCGCGCCCTCGTCACCTGCGAAGGTGCGTTCTCCTATCTCGCACGCGATGTCGGCCTTCGCGAGGCGTATCTCTGGCCCGTCAACGCCGAACACGAAGGCACACCGAAGCAGGTCGTCGCGACGATCGAGTTCGTCCGCGACAACAAGGTTCCCGCGATCTTCTGCGAATCGACCGTGTCCGACAAAGCCCAGACAGCGGTCTCCGAAGACACGGGCGCACCGATCGCCGGCAAGCTCTACGTCGATTCGCTGTCTGGTGCCGAAGGTCCCGTCCCCACCTACCTCGATCTCCTTCGATTCGACACCCACACGATCGCCCAAGGACTCACTCGGCCATGACGACAACGCAGGACACCGCAGCACGAAACGCCCAGCCGGCGTTGCGCATCACCGATCTCACCGTTCGCTATCGCGAGGTCCTTGCCCTCGACAGCGCGTCGCTGACTCTGGACTCGGGTCGCGTCTGCGGACTGGTCGGCATGAACGGCTCGGGCAAGTCGAGCATGTTCAAGGCAGTGATGGGCGTCGTGAAGCCGTCGAGCGGCGACGTCGTCATCCGTGGCGTGGCACCCGCGATCGCTCGTCGTCGCGCCCTCGTCAGCTATGTGCCGCAAAGCGAATCGGTCGACTGGACGTTTCCCATCAGCGTGCGCGAAGTGGTGATGATGGGCCGCTACGGCAAACAGAATTGGCTGCGACGTCCGCGTCAGGTCGACCGCGACGCGGTTGCCATGGCGCTCGAACAGGTCGAGCTGACCGATCTCGCCGACCGTCAGATCGGCCGCCTGTCCGGCGGGCAACGCAAACGCGCGTTCGTCGCACGGGCAATCGCCCAGGAGGCGTCGGTTCTGCTGCTCGACGAACCTTTCGCCGGTGTCGACAAACGGACCGAAGCGACGATCACCCGATTGCTGCGCAGCCTCGCCGCCGACGGTGCCGCGGTCCTGGTTTCGACGCACGACCTGCACGGACTACCCGAGTTGTGCGACGAGGCGGTGTTGATTCAGAAGCGTGTTCTCGTACACGGAACTCCCGACGAAGTCCTGCGACCCGAAAACCTTGCACGCGCATTCGGCGCGGACCCGCTCGCGGGCAGCTCACGCGACAACCGGACGACCGCGGACGGACAACACCTGTGAATCTTGTCGATTTGGTATTCGAACCGCTGCAGTACACCTTCATGCAGCGCGCACTACTCGTCACCGTGACCGCCGCAATCGTCGGTGCGGTGCTCAGCTGCTGGCTGGTCCTCATCGGCTGGTCGCTGATGGGCGACGCCATTTCCCATGCCGTGCTGCCCGGTGTCGCGCTCGCCTATCTGCTCGGGTTGCCGTTCGCGATCGGTGCCATCGTCTTCGCCGTAATCGCAGTGTCCTCGATCGGCGTCGTGCGCAACACGTCTCGGGTGAAAGAGGATGCCGCGATCGGCGTCGTCTTCACGACGCTCTTCGCATTCGGTGTCGTCCTGGTGTCGAAGTATCCGAGCCAGATCGACCTCAACCACATCCTGTTCGGCAATCTGCTCGGCGTCACCCGCGAAGATCTCTGGCAGGTCCTCGGACTCGGACTCCTTGTCCTTGCGGTGCTCGTGTTGAAGCGTCGCGACCTGATTCTGTACGCCTTCGATCAAACTCACGCACGAGCGGTCGGGTTGTCGCCGCCGGTGTTGTCTGCACTTCTGCTCGGCCTGCTCGCCTTGACGACGGTGGTCACGCTGCAGGCGGTCGGAGTCATTCTCGTGGTCGCCATGCTGATCACACCGGGCGCGACGGCGTATCTGCTGACCGACCGTTTCGGCCGGATGATGCTGATCGCACCCGCGGTATCGGCCGCCTGCGCAGTCGTCGGAATCTACGTCAGCTATCACCTGGACGTGTCGTCGGGCGGTTGCGTCGTCCTCGCACAGGGAGCCGTTTTCACCGTCGCCTACCTC
The DNA here is from genome assembly GCF_043944905.1 of Antrihabitans spumae. Taxonomy (NCBI): domain Bacteria; kingdom Bacillati; phylum Actinomycetota; class Actinomycetes; order Mycobacteriales; family Nocardiaceae; genus Antrihabitans; species Antrihabitans spumae. Next base: position 20,577 of record NZ_JBIMSN010000060.1, on the reverse strand, counting down.
TTCAGCCCGAGCCAAGGCATCGTGCCGCGCTACGTGAGGCGCCGGGAGCCGGTCACTACCTGACGGCTTTCGATAGCTCGCAGTGTGCTCTGTTCGCGTGATAAACACGGGAATGGGCTGGGACGGATCTGTGTTCGTCGATGATGTCGCGTCGACAGAGGAAGTGGTCGCTGAGGTAGCGGCGATCCTCAACGTGACGTTCACTTGGTCTGACGAGTATCAGGCATTCTGCGGGTACGCAGCTGGTATGAACGTCTGGGTCCGATCGGATCCAGAGGAGGGCCCCAGATCGCACTGCATCGCAGTCGATCTGGTAACTGCGATGCTGTCAGACGGAGAGCAGGCAGTTCGTCAGTTGTCGCAAGCACTCTCAGCTCGAACAGAGTGGACCATATCGCTGGGGTGATCAACGAATCACCACATCTAAACAGCTTGATGGTCGAGGAATAGCGGCCACCAATCTTCGAGCGCGTGCTAGTCAACGTGCCCGCGTTGAAAGTATTTGCCGTATGGACGTCCGGCGGGGCACCGTGCCGGAGAATGGGGCCATGCGCAGAACGGTGTGGGCTGTCAGCCCTCGCAGGGTGTACGAGGCATGTATGACGCCAGCGATGCGCGGACTCATCGATCCGGCTGCCGGCGTACCTACCAATGCCCTCATGCCGGTCCGAACCGCCGAGCACGCGAATGTAGTCATGGCGCTCTTGGAGAACGCCGGAACAACGTTCTTCAACCGAGAACAAGCGATGGCCACCTTGTTCGACAAATATTGGGGTGGTGGTGGCGGCATGGGCCTGCCGATCTATCTCAAGGAGGAAATTATCGACGCTCTTGCTTCGGACCTCGACAATCCGGACACGTCCACCTTCACGGGTGCGTTCGCGATGCTCACCGCAGCCCTGACCGCCATTGGCGCAGAGCCTGCCGCGCGTGATCGCGTCGCCTACGCCTCAACATTGAGCCACGCAGAGTCGACGTGGGTGCAGGAAACCGCTTTTCAGCTTCTTCGTGTCGGCGTCGAGGCGGCTGCGATCACGAGAGAAACCTCTGTCGGTGCACACAAGCGAGTTGACCTGGCCTTAGGCTTGACTCCGATCGAATTCAAATCGACATTCGCTAGCTTTTCTGTTGAGGACAGCGCTGCGCACACTGCCGCGTGGATTGGCCGCGACATAGCCAAAATTCGCGAGGCGCGTCATCCAGGGATCTTTGTGTTGACGATTGCCCAGCTCGTCGATGTCGATCATCGGCGCATCGTGTTCGCAAGCCGAAAGACGAGGGGCATGACTGCCTCGCAAATTCGGGAGGAAGGAATTGCTGCGTACAACCGATTTCTTGAAGGTGAAACGGGCAACGCGCCGGTCCATCTGGAAATCGGGACAGCATCCGGACCGGCCCAGAGCGGCACAATCAACCTCGACGCACTAATCGTCCGAGTGCCTGACCACTAAGTTCAACGCGAGGCCGAGATCGTCCGGGCATGGCGCCGGGAGTCGGTCACTACCTGACAGGCTCCAGACAGCTCGCGGGCGGTGCGATGATCAAGCACAGCCCGGGTGCACGCGTCGGTCGATAGCCCGCAGGCACTCCCCCGTTTCGGGTGATCTCCCGGTACGCGGGCACTGCGTCGGTCGGCTTGCGGGTCAGCGTCGGATCCGTCTCGACGTCGACGGTGTAGATGCCGAAACGCGGTGCGTAGCTTCCCCATTCGTAGTTGTCGGTCAGACTCCAGTAGTTGTAGCCGATGACGTCGATGCCGTCGGCTTTCGCCCGCTGCAGCCAGTAGACGATGTCGCGCAGATGATCGGCACGTTGGTAGCCGTCCCTGCGCGGTTTGCCGTTGTCGGTCGGCATTCCGTTCTCGACGATGTAGAGCGGCAGCGTCGGGTACTTGCGGGCGTAGTACCGCAATGCGTAGTAGATGCCCTCGGGCTCGATCGTTGCGTCCCAGTGCGTGCCGATCAGCGGGTCGAGCGACGGCGGATTGGTTAGCGACGCTCCGTAGTAGAAGTCGATGCCGACGTAGTCCAGCTTCACCCGGTCGACGAACTGTGTGGCGATCACGGGCTCCGCACCGCCGGGAATATGCGCAACGTTGCTGGTCACCAACGCGCCAGGCATCACGGTGTGGATGTAGTCGTAGATTCCGTTGTGCGCCTGCACAAGTCGGTCGAACATCGTCGGCACGTCCAGCGGCCCCAATCCGCCGGTCGCAAGCTCCTGCCCGACGTAGGCGGTTGGTTCGTTGATGGTCACCCACAACGGATCGAACTGCTTGTATCGATCGACGACCCGGCGCATGTTCGCCAACCAGTCCGACACCATCTGCGGGTTCCGCCAGCCACCACGGTCGACCTCCCAACCCGGATACACCCAGTGGTCGAGAGTGATCATCGGCCGCATGCCAGCATCGCGAATCTGGCGAATCACGCTGTCGTAGAACGCAAAATCGCTTTCCACCCAGACTCCCGGACGTGGTTGCACCCTCGCCCATTCGATCGTCAGCCGATACACGCCGACACCGAGATCCTTCGCGAGTTCGATATCGGAGCTTGCACGGTTGAAGAAGTCGACCGAGTTCAGGTACGGATCCTTCGCCGTGCCCGAGGCTGCGTACCGACTCCAATTACTATCCGGCGCAGAGCCTTCCGACTGAAATCCGGACGAGCTGACGCCGAATAGAAACCGATCCCCGAGCGGCGCTACGGTCTGGGGTGCTGCCGATGCCGGGACAGTCGACGCCACCAGAGCTGCGATGAGTACTACGAACAGCGCAGTCGCCCGGACTCGCATCGTTGCGATCATGCTCGCGACACTAACGGTTCACCCCGTCAGGATGTGTCTTTCCGCATTGGTTTGCCTAAGCTCTAACCGTGGCGGGTAAGCGCGAGACAACGGCAAACGAGGCGAGCGGAAACGACGTTCCGTCGGCCGGCGCTGCGCCGACCGCTGACGGAACGAACCCGTCCACCCAGCTGACCCCCGTCGCGCAGGACTACCTCAAGGTCATCTGGACTGCTCAGGAGTGGTCGCCGGAGCGAGTCTCCACCAAACTCGTCGCCGAGCGGATCGGCGTATCGGCGTCCACGGTGTCCGAGGCGATTCGCAAACTGGCGGACCAGGGCTTGGTCGATCACGCCAAGTACGGCTCCATAACCCTCACCGACGAAGGGCGAGCAGCGGCAATCGCGATGGTTCGTCGGCATCGTTTGATCGAAACGTTCCTGGTGAACGAACTCGGCTACGGGTGGGACGAAGTGCACGACGAGGCCGAGGTGCTCGAACACGCTGTGTCGGACCTCCTGATGTCGCGTATCGACGCGAAACTCGGCTATCCCGAACGTGATCCGCACGGCGACCCGATTCCGTCGGTCGACGGGGCGGTGCCGACACCGGCAGCGAAGCAACTGAGCGATTTCGTCGACGGCGAATCCGGCCGGGTGGCCCGTATTTCCGACTCCGATCCGGCGATGCTGCGCTACTTCGACTCGGTCGGTATCGCGCTCGATACCGACGTCTGCATCATCGAGCGACGCGACTTCGCGGGCACTGTCTCGGTGCGAATCGGTTCCGATTCTGCAGCACCGATCGACCTAGGAAGTATTGCAGCACAGGCGATCTGGCTGGTCCACGAGTAGGGTCTCTGCCGCGCGACATGAGGGCGCCCCAGCCCCCATCGAACGGAGTCAGGGCGCCCCTCGCGCCACCTGCCCGGCGCGAATGTGACACTCGTACCCCTGGGCGGTACCGCTGCGACATTGGCTCCACCCGATCAGCCGCACGCGGTAGAACTCCCGCGAAATGTCGCGCGGTAAGCCGAAGGCGAGACCGACAGCACCGCGTGCAGATGCTGTCGCATGGAAGCGGCCGTTCCGAATCCGGACCGCGTGGCCACGTGATCGATGGTGAGGTCGGTTTCCTCCAGGAGTGCCCGTGCGCGCTCGACGCGCTGCTCGTTGAGCCATTGCAATGGAGACGTCCCGACCTCCTGACGAAATCGGCGAGTGAAGGTACGGATACTGACCGACTCGACGGCGGCGAGGTCGGCAATGGTCAGCGGCTGATCGAGGTGACCGAGCGCCCACTCGCGGGCCTTGCCGGTCGACGATGCCTGTATCTCCGGGACCGGCCTAGCTATGAACTGAGCTTGGCCACCCTCGCGATGTGGTGACACCACCGTCCCGCGGGCCACCTCGTTCGCGACGGCGGAACCATAATCGGAACGAATCATGTGCAGGCACAGGTCGATACCGGATGCGACGCCTGCCGATGTGAGAATTCGCCCTGCATCGGTATAGAGGACGTCGGGGTCGAGCCGGACCTTCGGATAGAGCGCTCGAAACTGTTCGACCGACCGCCAATGCGTTGTGGCGCAGAGTCCGTCGAGCAGCCCAGCGGCAGCAAGGACGAACGAGCCGGTGCAGATGGACGCGATTCGCGCGGTCGGCCGGATGCGCTTCAAAGCCGCGGCGAGGTCCGGGTTCATGACGCGATCGAGAGGTTCGTAGTCGTCGTCCGATGCCGGGATGACGACCGTGTCGGCTTCGCCGAGTGCGTCGGGTCCGTTCACAACGTCGATCGTGACGTCGATATCGGTGCGGACCGCCCCTGGCTTCAGAGTGCAGGTCACCACGTCGTACAGCAGCTCTCCGTCCAGCGATCGCGCCTGACCGAACAAGCGGTGCGCAATACCCAGTTCGATGGGAAGCAGGCCGTCACGCACGAAGACGGCGACTTTGTGCCGATCGGGATGCGAAAAGCAGGACATGGCCTGAATCTTACATATGTTGGCATTCAGGCCACTCGTCTCAACGCCGCAGGGTCCGCAGGATCGTTGATATGACTGCCGTTACCACCGAAAGCAGACCAACGAGCGCCTCGACCCACGTACCTGGAGCCTGGTGGGTCGCGGCGGGTGCGTGCTTGGCGATCATCGGTGCTGGCGCCTTCACGACGATGTCAGGGCTGCTCGTGCAGCCACTTGCGACAGAGTTCTCGTGGCCGCGAGGGTCCATCGGAGTTGCCATCGCAGTAAACATGGTCTTGTACGGCCTCACCGCACCCTTTGCCGCAGCCCTCATGGATCGAGTCGGTATACGACGCGTCGTACCCGTCGCGATGCTCCTGATCGCATTGGGCGCCGGGCTCACGACGGTCGTATCCGCACCGTGGCAGTTGACCTTGTACTGGGGACTGTTCGTCGGGATCGGGACCGGTTCGGTCACAATGGTTTTCGCCGCCACAGTCGCTAATCGCTGGTTCGTCGCCCGGCGAGGACTCGTCGTCGGATTGCTGACAGCGTCGAGCGTCCTCGGCCAATTCCTCTTCCTCCCGTTGCTGTCGTGGATCATCGAGCAGCACCACTGGCGACCTGGCGTTGCAACCATCGGCTTTGCTGCGCTTGCCATTTCACCGCTGGTCTGGTTGATGCTCCGGGACCGGCCTGCCGATGGCGGTGCGGTCGCTGTCGGTGCACATCCGCCCAACTCGGCGGTAGACTCAAATGCCGATTCAGGCTCCAGCGTCACTCGTCGCACGATGGGCGCGCTTGTCGCGGCCGCGCGGACCTGGCCGTTTTGGCTACTGGCAGGAACATTCGCGATCTGCGGCGCCTCGACGAACGGTGTCATGTGGTCGCACTTCACTCCGGCGGCCCACGACCACGGAATGCCGATGACGAGCGCATCGTCGCTGCTGGCGCTCATCGGGATCTTCAATGTGGTCGGCACCGTATCGTCCGGATGGCTGACCGATCGAATCGACCCACGCTGGTTGCTCAGCATCTTCTTCGCCACGCGCGGGCTGTCACTGTCCTTGCTGCCACTGCTGTTCGCGTCGACCGTCAGCGTGCCGATGGTCGCCTTCGTCGTAGTCTTCGGCATTCTCGACGTTGCGACGGTACCGCCGGTCATCGCACTGTGCGGGGAGCGATACGGCGCCGACAGTGCAATCGTGTTCGGCTGGATCAATGCCGCGCACCAGATCGGCGCAGGACTGATGGCATTTCTCGGCGGCGCAATCAGAGACGCGCTCGGCTCCTACACAACCGTGTGGATTGCCGCAGCGGCCCTGTGTGAGGTAGCAGCGCTAGCCGTGCTCGCGATGCCGGGTCGAGGCGCCCACCTGACCGACCCAACTCCGCTTCACGCGGCGTGAGGGTGCCCCAGCCACCATCGAACGACGTCAAGGTGCCCCTCACGCCACCGGATCGGCATTGAATCAGCGCAACGTCGCAGGCCGCACGACCATGACGGATGCCGCGCGCTTGCCCTTCTCCTGGACCAGTGCGATGGCCCGACCCTCGGAGTCGACGGTCGCATAGACACCGGCAAGTCCGATCGGCTCCAACCATCTGCCCTGACTGAGTGATTCGGCCTCGTCGGCGTCGATCGTCCTGTGCGGGAACGCCGTCAGTGCCGCCGTGTCGATATCCAGGCTCACTGCAGGTTCGTCGGCCAACTCCTCGAGCGTTCGCGCATGCTCGAGCGTGAATGGTCCAACCACTGTTCGCCGCAACGCCGTCAGATGACCACCGACGCCGAGCGCAGCGCCGAGGTCCCGCGCCAATGCGCGGATGTAGGTGCCTGAGGAACAGTCGACCTCCACGTCCAGATCGACGAATCCATCGGCCTCATCGCGCCGAGCGAGCACGTGGAACTTCGACACGACGACCTGGCGGGGCGGAATTACCACCTCTTCGCCTGCGCGGATCAACGCATGCGCGCGGCGGCCATCGATCTTGATCGCACTGACACTGGACGGCACCTGAGAAATGTCCCCCGTCAGCGCAGCAACATGTTCAGCGATATCTTCATCGGTGATGTGCAACGCCGAAACAGTCGACACGACCTCACCTTCGGCATCGTCGGTTGTCGTCGCCGCGCCGAGTCGAATCGTCGCGCTGTAGGACTTGGTTGTCAGCGCGAGGAGACCGAGCATCTTCGTTGCCCGGTCGACGCCGAGCACGAGGACACCGGTTGCCATCGGGTCGAGCGTGCCGGCATGTCCGATCTTCTTCGTATGCAACAGCTTTCGGCACCGCGCAACCACATCGTGGCTCGTCATACCCGCGGCCTTGTCGACGATCAACAGACCAGCACCTTCGAGAGTGCTCATCTAGTGCGTCACGATCGCAGTCACGACGAGCCCGTCGGCGATCAGCCAGCGACCGTCGAACGAGGCCAAAGGCGCGCCACCGTCGGTCGTCTTGCCGTCGATCAGCAGATCGCTGTGGAACGTCCCGCCCGAACCGTCGACGGTGAAGGTGATGTGCGCGTCCTCGAAGCCGAGCCACCGCCCGGTCAGCGGCTCCCACGCCTTGTACGTAGCTTCCTTCGCGCAGAAGAGCAGACGGTCAAGGTGCAGATCGCCCGACGTGCTTGCAAGCCAGTCGCGTTCGGCGGGCAAACTCACCGCGTCGAGCACACCGTCCGGCAGCGGTCCGTGCGGTTCGGCATCGATGCCGATCGAGCGAAACGCCATCGCGTGTGCAAGGACAGCACCCCGGTACCCGTCGCAGTGGGTCAGGCTGCCGACGATGCCTTTCGGCCAGATCGGTGCGCCCGACTCGCCTTTGAGGATCGCAACCTCCGGTTCACCGAGCTGTACCAGCGCCTGCCGCGCGCAGTGCCGGGCGCCGATGAAATCGCGCCGACGCTTTTCGACCGCGCGCGAGATCAGCGACTCCTCGCGCGGATGCGGCGTCAGTCCGGGCGGATCGGCGAACAATTCGGCGGCCGCCACGCCTGCAGGCAGTATCGCCTCGATCACGTACGGTCCCCCTGCGCCTTGGCTTTCATCTTCGCGGCCTCGGCCTCCATCTCCGGCGTCAGCTCGAAATGCCCACCGAACCTGTTCAGCGAGCCCGGCGGATACTCGGGCACCGGAAGAATCTGCCGAAGAATCTTCTTGGGCAACCCGCGTCGCTGCCACTCCCTCGGGTAGCCGACGGAGACCTCTTCGAATCGAACGTCGTCGTAGTACGTCGTCCGCGGAATATGCAGATGTCCGTAGACCGAGCACAGCACGTTGTAGCGCTTGTGCCAGTCGGACGTGCGCTCGGTGCCGCACCACAGCGCGAACTCTGGATAGAACAGCACCTCGGTCGGCTGACGCACGAGCGGAAAGTGATTGATCATCACCAGCGGCATGTCTGGGTGCAGTTCGTCGAGCCGCTTCTGGGTGGCGGCGACGCGGTCGTGACACCACGCGTCACGCGTCGCATACGGCTCCGACGACAGCAGAAATTCGTCCGTCGCCACCACATTGCGCTCACGCGCGATCGCCAGACCTTCGGCCTTCGTTTTCGCACCCTTGGGCAGGAACGAGTAGTCGTAGAGCAGAAACATCGGCACGAGCGTGACCGGTCCGTCGATTCCGTCCCACACGGGATACGGATCCTCGGGGGTAACGACGTCGATATCGCGGCACATGTTCACCAGGTAGTCGTAGCGCGCTGCGCCGTGTATCTGCACGGGATCCTTTGCAGTGGTCCACAATTCGTGGTTTCCGGGGACCCAGATCACCTTCGCGAATCGACTGCGGAGCAGAGTTAGCGCCCACCGAATGTCGTCGGTCTTCTCCGATACGTCACCAGCGACAATCAGCCAGTCCTGCGGCGAATCAGCCTCGATCGATTCGGTGACCGGGCGATTTCCACGGTGCCCGACATGGATATCGCTCACGGCCATCAGCTTGGGACTCACTCGTCCTACCTTTCCCTACTTCGTCTCAGGCGTGTCGCCCACCCCGGCCGTAGCTCGGGTCTGGATGTCGGATCCCGGGATCGCCCATTTACCTGAAACGGTCCGGAGCACGACCGCAGTCATCCGCAGCAACATAAACGCCGTCAGCCCTGCCCAGATTCCCACCAGCCCCCAATCGAACGCGAGAGACAGCCAGATCACAGGCAGGAAGCCGAGTACCGCACTGCCGAGCGTCGCCGTGCGCAGGAAGGGTGCGTCGCCCGCGCCGAGCAGTACTCCGTCGAGAGCGAAGACGACACCACCGATCGGAACGATCGCGACGAAGAACCACCCCGCAAGCTGGGTCTGCGCGATCACCTCGTCGTCGGTGGTGAATACACCGGGCAGAACCGAGTTGGTAAGCGCGAAACCGGCAGCCAACACCACGGCGAACACACTCGACCAGCGGGTGATCCGCCACGCCAGCGTTCGCGCCGCGTCCGCGTGGCGAGCGCCCAGAGCCGCGCCGATCAGTGACTGAGCGGCGATGGCAAGCGAATCCAAGGCGAGTGCAACGAAATTCCACAACTGCAGTACCAGCTGATGCGCGGCGACAGATGCGGCACCGAATCGGGCCGCAACAGCCGCGGCCGACAGGAAGCAGGCCTGGAACGCGAGACTTCGTGCGATCAGATCCCGGCCGAGTACAAGTTGGGCACGCATGACGGCCGGGTGTGGACGCAGATCCGAGCCATCACGGATCAGCGCGTAGACGAAGAACACGGCCGCAATGCCCTGCCCGATCACATTCGCCACCGCAGACCCCGGCAGACCCATGTGCGGTGCGATCCACAGGCCGTGCACGAGGAACGGACACAACAACGCAGACACTGCCAACCCGACGACCACATAGCGGAAGGGCCGCATCGTGTCCTGCACACCACGCATCCAGCCGTTGCCCGCCATACTGATCAGAATCAGCGGCGCACCGAACAATGCGATGCGCAACCATGCCTCTGCTTCGCCCGCGATATCGGAACCACCGGCGATCAGTTCGGTCACCGGCCGCGCGAGCACTTGCATGACGACGACGATCGTGACGCCGATTCCGATTGCCAACCAGGTTGCCGAGACGCCTTCGCTCACCGCCGACTTTCGATCGCCTGCGCCGTGAAATCGCGCGGACCGTGCGGTCGTGCCGTAGGAGAGAAACGTCAATTGGGTGCTGACCTGCGTGAGGATCAGCCCGCCGACAGCGAGGCCGGCGAGCGCAAGTGCTCCGAGTCTGCCGACAACGGCGAGATCGAACAAAAGGTATACGGGTTCGGCAACGAGGACACCGAACGCGGGCAAAGCCAACTCGGCGATCCGGCGTGGTTTTACCGCACCGGTTGCGATGGCCTCGGAATGCTCATTCGAGGGCATCGGTCAGTGCCGACACCAGCTCGGCGATCGGTCCTCGGGTCGTATAGCCGGCGGCGAACCGATGCCCGCCGCCACCGAGCTGTGCAGCGACAGCGGATACGTCGACAGAGTCCTTGGATCGCAACGACACCGACCACAGCGGACCGTCGGTGGCGTCGCCGTCGGGCATCTCTTTGAACACCGCGGCGACCTCGGCATCGGAGGTAGTACGGACGATGTCGATGACACTTTCGACTTCTTCGGAGCGGAGGTCACCGACGTCGGATCGCTCGACCACGGCGTACACGAGGCCGCGACCCTGCGCGCATTCCTGCACGAGTTCGGCAGATCCGAGTACACGGGACAACATCGGCAGCCAGCCGAACGGGTGCGTGTCGAGCAATGCGCGCGCGATTCGGCCGCCGTCGATCCCTGTCTCCAGGAGCCGTTCGGCAAGAGCGTGAGTCCCTGGCCTGACCCATCGAAACGAGCCGGTGTCGGTGACGAGTCCGGCATACAGACAGTGGGCGACATCCTTGTCGATCTCGGCGCCCATCAGATCCAGCAGCCGCGCAATGACACTCGCCGTCGACTCCGCTGCCGCGTCGACGACGTTGATCTCGCCGAAGCAGGTATTCGAACGATGGTGATCCACGACCACTGTGCGACGCGCGCCGTCGAGCCGGTCACGCAGGCGACCGAGCCGCCCGACGCTGCCGCAGTCGACCGTGACGAGCAGATCGACCTCGTCGGCAACCTCGTCCGGTGCGACGAGAAAATCGCCACCTGGCAACGTCTGCAGCGAGTCCGGCAATATCGCGGGCTCGGCAAACGACACCTGAACCGGCACATTGCGCCGATCGAGGGCGATGGCCAGCGCCAAACCACTACCGATGGTGTCCGCGTCCGGTTGCAGGTGACACAGCACCGTCACCGACGACGCCGAGGTGAGGGCATCGATGGCGGGGGCCAGATCGGCGTCCGACAGTTCGGACACCTCCTGGCCGGATTCAGTCGGCATCTGCAGCGTTTTCGGACGCGGCGTCCAGCTTGTCCGCATCGGTCTTGTACGGGTCGGCGTCGCCTGCGTGCTTCGCACCTGCTCGTGCCCGAGCGACCTCGTCGTCGGCAGCACGTGCTCTGGCGAGCAGTTCTTCCATCTGCCGAGCCGTATCGGGCACCTTGTCCTCGACGAACGCCAGCGTCGGCGTGAACTTCACGCCGGTACCTGCGCCGACTTTCGAGCGCAGCACGCCCTTGGCCTTTTCGAGACCGATGGCCGCTGCTTCGACGTCGGGCGGCGTATTGAGGTCCTCGCCCATCACCGTGTAGTAGACCGTCGCGTCACGCAGATCACCGGTCACTTTGGCATCGGTGATAGTGATGAAACGCAATCGCGGATCCTTGATCTCGTACTCGATTGCCGTTGCGACGATAGCTGCGATTCGTTTGGCGAGTCGCCGTGCTCTGGCCTGATCGACCATCGCAATCACCCCCTCTCGAACCACCATGTGATGCGGTGTCCGAAGTTGTGGAACACCTGCCGATGGGCAGGCGTTCGAGTCTAGAAGATTCTGCCGGTGGGCAGAAGGTCGGACCGTTTCGAGTCCGACTTGTCCGAAATCAATCCTCTGGTCCGAAAATGCGTCGACGCACCGCGAGCAGCTGAATCTCGGGTCGCCGTGCGACGAGTCTCTCGCAGTTGTCGAGCACTTCGTGCACGTGCGTTGCTCCCGAGCTGGCGATCGCGACGCCGACCATGGTCCGTCGATATCGGTCCTGCTCGCCGGTTTCGGCAGCCGATACACCGAAGCGTTTCAGCTCGGCGACGATGGGCTTGATCACCGACCGTTTTTCCTTGAGCGAGCGGACATCCCCGAGCAGGATGTCGAGTTCCAGTGCACCCAAATACATGTGCGGTGGGGCCCTCCTCCGGTCGAGCCGTGCACGGTCGGCGAGGTCCGAAGACCCCACCGACCGGGCAGAAACTAGTCCCTCGGCTTTTCGCGCAGCTCGTAGGCCTCGATGATGTCGCCTTCCTTGATATCGGAATACGTCAACGTCAGACCACATTCGAAGCCTTCGCGCACCTCGGTTGCGTCGTCCTTCTCGCGCTTGAGCGAGGAGATCGTGACGGTCTCGGCGACAACGACGTTGTCACGCAGCAAGCGCGCCTTGGCGTTGCGGCGGATCGAGCCCGACGTGACCATGCAACCTGCGATCGTGCCGACCTTCGACGACCGGAACAGAGCGCGGATCTCGGCGCGGCCGAGTTCCACCTCTTCGTACACCGGCTTGAGCATGCCCTTGAGGGCCTTCTCGATCTCGTCGATGGCCTGGTAGATCACTGAGTAGTACCGGATGTCGACACCCTCGCGGTTCGCCAGCTCGGTCGCCTTGCCTTCGGCACGGACGTTGAAGCCGATGATGATCGCGTTGGACGCCGACGCCAGGTTGACGTTGGTCTCGGTGACGCCACCGACGCCGCGGTCGATGACGCGCAACTGCACCTCGTCGTCGATCTGGATACCGAGCAGCGCCTCTTCCAAGGCCTCAACTGTTCCGGAGTTGTCGCCCTTGAGGATGAGGTTGAGCTCGCTCGTCTCCTTGAGCGCGGCATCCAGATCTTCCAGGCTGATGCGCTTGCGGCTGCGGGCCTGCATCGCGTTGCGCTTACGTGCGTTACGACGGTCCGCGATCTGGCGGGCGATACGGTCCTCGTCGACGACGAGGAGGTTGTCGCCTGCGCCTGGCACCGAGGTGAAACCGATGACCTGGACCGGACGTGAAGGCAGCGCCTCCGCGACGTCCTCGCCGTGCTCGTCGACCATTCGACGAACGCGTCCGTAGGCGTCACCTGCGACGATCGAGTCACCGACACGCAGGGTTCCGCGTGCGATGAGGACGGTCGCGACAGGTCCGCGGCCACGGTCGAGGTGTGCCTCGATGGCAACACCCTGTGCATCCATGTCCGGGTTGGCGCGCAGATCGAGCGCGGCATCCGCGGTCAGGAGGACAGCCTCGAGCAGTGCATCGATGTTGGTGCCGTGCTTCGCCGAGATGTCGACGAACATCGTGTCGCCGCCGTACTCCTCTGCGACCAGACCGTATTCGGTCAGCTGCTGCCGGATCTTGTCCGGGTTCGCGCCTTCCTTGTCGATCTTGTTGACCGCGACCACGATCGGCACGTCGGCCGCCTGGGCGTGGTTGATCGCTTCCACCGTCTGCGGCATGACGCCGTCGTCGGCGGCAACGACCAGGATCGCGAGGTCGGTGGCCTTGGCACCACGGGCACGCATGGCCGTGAAGGCCTCGTGACCGGGGGTGTCGATGAACGTCACGAGACGTTCGTTGCCCTCTAGCTCGGTCAGCACCTGGTAGGCGCCGATGTGCTGCGTGATGCCGCCGGCCTCGCCCTCACGGACGTTGGCCTTACGGATCGAGTCGAGCAGTCGCGTCTTACCGTGGTCGACGTGACCCATGACGGTCACGACAGGCGGACGCTGTTCGAGATCGTCCTCGTCACCTGCGTCTTCGCCGTAGGTGAGGTCGAAGCTGTCGAGCAGCTCGCGATCCTCGTCCTCGGGGCTGACGACCTGGACGACGTAGTTCATCTCGCCGCCGAGCAGCTCCAGCGTCTCGTCGCCGACCGACTGTGTCGCGGTGACCATTTCGCCGAGGTTGAACAGGGCTTGGACCAATGCAGCGGGGTTCGCGTCGATCTTCTCTGCGAAGTCGACGAGCGATGCGCCGCGAGCGAGACGGATGGTCTCGCCGTTGCCGCGTGGCAGCCGAACGCCACCGACTGCCGGCGCCTGCATGTTCTCGTACTCGGCGCGTTTCGCCCGCTTCGACTTGCGTCCACGACGGACTGCGCCGCCCGGACGACCGAAGGCACCTGCGGCACCGCCGCCACGGCGCTGACCGCCACCGCCGCCGCCACCTGGACGACCACGGAAGCCACCTGCTGCGGGTGCGCCTGCACCGGGAGCACCCGGAGCGCCGCCGCCGCCACCTGCGCCGCCGCCGCGGTAACCGCCGCCACGGCGACCGCCGCCGTCGGGACCACCCGGACGACCGCCGGGAGCGCCGCCTGGACGACCGCCGCCGGGCCTACCTGCGCCTGGTGCGGGACGAGCCGAACGGGTCGGCATTGCGCCTGGGTTCGGCCGAGGAGGCATCGAACCCGGGCTCGGACGCGGACCGCCCTGACCGGGAGCCGGACGTGGACCGCCCTGACCTGCGGGGGGACGTGAGCCGGGAGCCGGACGCGGACCGCCCTGACCGGGAGCCGGACGAGCGCCGCCCTGGCCGGGAGCCGGACGGGTGCCACCGGGTGCCGGACGACCTGCCGCCGGACGCGGTGCGCCGGGAGCCGGACGAGGAGCCGGACGCTCGGTGGGTGCCGAGGAGTACGGGTTGTTGCCGACGCGAGGAGCCTTGGGACCCGGCTTCGGTCCGCCCGGAGTAGCTGGTGCGGCCGGGGCGGCCGGTGCTGCTGCCGCCGGGGCGGGAGCTGCACTTGCTTCGGGAGCCTCGGCAACAGGAGCTGCGGTTCGCGGAGCGGGACGCGGTGCACTAGGAGCGGGACGACTTGCAGCCGGAGCCTCGGTTGCCGCTGCGGGGGTTGCTACCGGGGCCTCGACCGGGGCCTGTGGGGCCTCCGCGGCCGGAGCCTTCGGTGCAGCCGGTGCAGGCTTCGGGCCCGGGCGGGGTCCGCCCGGCTTGGCCGAGGTCGTCGATGCTGCCGACGTGGACGGTGCCGATGCGGTTGCACTCGGCTTGGTTGCGCTGCCGTTGGCTGGTGCCTTCGGTGCGGCGAAAGATTCACGCACACGACGTGCGACTGGCGCCTCTACTGTCGAGGACGCCGATTTTACGAACTCGCCTTGCTCTTTGAGCTTTGCGAGTAGTTCCTTACTTGTGACACCGAGTTCTTTTGCCAACTCGTGCACGCGGGCCTTGCCTGCCACTGCTCTCCTCACTGAGAGGTCGAGCGTGGCGTCCCCACTGATGGGGGCCCGCACGACCTCGGGTTATCTCCGACGGACGTTCATCGCTGGTGCTTCACGGTGTGCTCATGAGTGCTCGTGCCTGTTCTTCTCGAGATCTGTTACTCGGGCCTACTACTGCGCCTGGCCTCCGGCCGGTACGGCATCGATCACCCGAACCAGTGCGGAGTTATCCAGAATTCCGGACACTCTCAATGCTCTGCCGAATGCTCGGCGCCGCTCTGCAAGTGCCAGACAGCTCGAATCGGGGTGCAACCAAGCACCCCGTCCGGGAAGTCTGCGCTTAGGATCTGGCACCAATTCGAAGCTTGCGGCCTGTGTACTGCCGTCGGTTTCGAACTTGCGCGCTACGACCCTGAGCAGGTCGACAGCTTGCACGCGCTCTCGGCATCCAATACACGTCCGAACCGGGGACCGGGACGGCTGTGACACAGAAACCTCAGGCTCGTGCTGAGCCATCGTCCACTCTACCGCTGATCGCCGGAGAATCCCGCATCCCTCCCTGGACCCGATTTCCTTCGGGCCCCGCGGGACTGTCCGCAGTGGGCGCTGCATCGCTGCGGATGTCGATCCGCCACCCGGTAAGCCGTGCTGCGAGACGCGCGTTCTGGCCTTCTTTGCCGATGGCGAGCGAGAGTTGGAAGTCGGGTACGACAACGCGGGCAGCGCGGGCATCTGCGTCGACGACGGTCACCGAGACAACCTTCGACGGCGACAGCGCATTCCCTACGAATCGCGCAGGATCGGCATCGAAGTCGATGATGTCGATCTTCTCTCCAGCCAGTTCGCTCATGACGTTGCGGACCCGCTGTCCCATCGGTCCGATGCACGCACCTTTGGCGTTCAGTCCGTTGATGTTGGATTTCACTGCGATCTTCGAACGGTGGCCCGACTCGCGAGCGACTGCAACGATCTCGACCGAGCCGTCTGCAATCTCGGGAACTTCGAGCGCGAACAGCTTGCGAACCAGATTCGGGTGTGTCCGCGACAGGGTGATCTGCGGTCCACGCTGACCGCGAGTGACACCGACGACGTAGCACTTGAGCCGCTCGCCGTGCACGTAGCTCTCCCCCGGCACCTGCTCGGCCGCAGGAATGAGACCGTCGGCGCCGTTGGCATCGCTGCCGATTCGGACAACGACGGTGCCACGCGCATTCGCTCGGGTGTCGCGCTGGATGACGCCGCCGACGATCTCGCCCTCGTGGGTCGAGTACTCGCCGAACGAGCGCTCGTGCTCGGCATCACGCAAGCGCTGCAGGATTACCTGGCGCGCGGTCGTCGCCGCGATCCTGCCGAAGCCTTCAGGCGTGTCGTCCCATTCGGAGATCAGGTTGCCGTCCTGATCGGTCTCGATCGCCATGACGCGGACGACGCCGGACTTGCGGTTGACGTCGATGCGGGCGTTCGACTGGTGTCCCTCGGTGTGGCGGTACGCAGTGAGCAGTGCCGATTGGATCGTCGAGATGACGGTCTCGATCGAGATGCCTTTTTCGGCTTCGATGGCACGCAATGCGGCGATGTCTATATTCATTTGTCGGCTTCCTCTACTTCGATCGAATCGTCTTCTGTGCCGGGTGTCGGCCGCCCGGGTGTGACGCCACCCGCCAACTCGAGCTCCCGCGGATTGGGCGGCGAGAACTCGACCTTCACAACCGCCTCGGTGACTTCGGAGAGCAACACCGTACGCAGGACCGGACCGACCTTCGGGTCGGCGACGACGACGAGCGCAACGTGCGGCCCTTCACCCTCCGAGCCCTCGGGGCCTTCAGCACCCTCCGAACCCTCCGACACCTCACCGACACGGGCGTCGAACTTCTCCGTTGGTGTCCTGACCCGCACCTTCCGGCCACGGGCGCGACGCCAGTGCCGCGGCTGGGTGAGGGGACGATTGATGCCGGGCGTGGTCACTTCGAGGGTGTAGGCGTCGTCGTCCGATTCGTCCGCGGCATCGAGAGCAGCGGATATGTCACGACTGACGTCTGCGATGGCATCGAGACTGACGCCACCTTCGCGGTCGACGATCACACGAACTGTGGATTGCGTGCCTGCTGCTATCAGCGACACATCCTCGAGATCCAATCCGTGCGCTGCGACGGGATCTGCGACGAGTTGGCTCACCCTCTCGATCGACGGAATCGGCATCTGAAAAGGCTCCTAGGTTCAGTTGTGTGCGGTGCTCACGAGCGTTGGTCGGACGTCTAGCCTAACGCTGATTTCGGGGTGTGGTGTCCAGCCGCGCTACGTCGACGCCGGCGTTCCTGGCACGATGTAACCGTGCTCACCTCGTTCACCACTGGATCGGTATCGCGACGGTCCGCCCTGCGGCTCGCGGGTTTCGGCGCGCTGGGGACTGTCGGCGTCGCGTCGTTGCCGGCCTGCGGAGCCGGTGCCGACGACAGTGCCCCGGCGCCTGTCGATGTGCTTATCGCACAGCGCGATCGAGCAGACAGAGACTCGAACCTCGCAACCGCGGCGGTCGCGGCGATGCCCGATCGCGGGCAGGCACTCACGTCGATCGCCGCCGAACGAACAGCTCACCGCGACGCGCTCGACACCGAAATAGCAAGAGCAGCAGGGACATACGATGACGGATCGACGCCCGCAGCCAACCGCGGCTCGACCACCGGCGGCACCGCTACGCCGGTAACTCCCCCGGACCTGGACGAATTGCGTACCAGGCTCACCGAATCGGCACGCAGCGCGTCGAACCTCGCTCGAACCGAATCGGGTTATCGGGCAGGACTACTCGGCTCGATCAGCGCCTGCTGTACAACTCAGGTCGGGGTGTTGCTGCGATGACCGGAACCGAGCAGCAAGCGCTCGTCGACGCGCTGAAAGCGGAACACGCCGCCGTGTATGCCTATGGCCTCGCGGCAGCATTCTCCAATCCGGAACGCGCAGAACTGATCGCGACGAATGCCGCGGCACATCGCGCGCGGCGGGACGCGACGATCGACGCACTGACCGCCGCCAGCGTCGACGCGCCGACCGCCGAAGCGGGTTACACAGTGCCGTTCCCGGTTGTCGATCCGGTCTCCGCTGCGCGGCTCGCCGCCGAGGTCGAAGCAGAGACTGCGATCGCATGGCGCTCGGTCATCGAGCGAGCCCAGTCCGACCACACCCGCGGCACCGGTGTCGATGCGCTCACCGAAGCCGCTCTGCGACTTGCCAATTGGCAGACGATACTGGGAACGGCACCCCCGACGGTGCCGTTCCCAGGTCAGCCCTGACACGTCCCACGTCAAATGGCGAGGTTCACCGTGCAACTCGAACAGCTCGGCGGCTCGGCACGAAGAACGCGGCGACGACGGCGACCGACACCGAGGCCATTCCCACCAGGAGTGCGGGCCGGAGCGCGTCGGTGTAACCGGTCGGTGTCAACGAACCGCCCGACCCGAGAAACACCGCGGTCAGGACTGCCACACCGAGCGCGATGCCGATCTCACGAATCGTGGAGTTCGCGGAACTCGCTGTCGCGTGGTCGGCTTCGGCCATGTCGACGAGAACGGCGGTAGCGCTCGGCGCGAAAGTCAACCCCATTCCAACGCCGGCCATGATGAAGGCGGGAACGAAGTCGGAGTAGGTCGCGCCGGGCACTGTCACCGCAGCCATGTAGGCGAGCGAGATTGCTTGCAGACCGAGCCCGGTCACGAGCAGGGTCCGCAGCCCGAGACGCTCGACGAGCAGGCCTGCGATCGGCGCCACGATCATGGGAGCAGCGGTCCATGGCAGCGTGCGCACACCTGCCTCGAACGGTGTGTACCCCATGACGATCTGCAGGTACTGCGACAGCAGGAAAACCGCGCCCATCATGCCGAGCGAGAACGTCAGGCCGATGATGTTGGCCATGGAGAAGCTTCGAGATCCGAAGAGCCGCAACGGCATTACGGGAAAGCGGATCCTCGACTCCCTGACGACGAATGCGACAAGGAGCGCACCGGACGCAACGAGTGTCGTGAGCACCGACGTCGAGGTCCAGCCATCGTCGTTGCCGTGGATGATGCCCCAGACACCGGCGAAGATGCCTGCTCCGGCGAGTAGAACGCCGACGACGTCGAGCGGCACCTTGCGACCGCGGGACTCGCCGAGTGCGTACAGCGCGAGCGGAACGGCGACGACGGCGACGGGCACGTTGAGCCAGAAGATGGCCTGCCACGAGACACCGTCGACGACGGCTCCGCCGACGACCGGCCCGAGTGCAACACCCAGACCCGACACTCCGCCCCAGACGCCGATGGCAAGCGCGCGTTTGCTTGCTGGGACAGCACCGGCGAGCAGCGCGAGCGACAGCGGCATGATCGCGGCCGCTCCCATTCCCTGCACTGCTCGTGCTGCGATCAGCATTGCCGAGGTGGTCGCGAGTGCGGATGCGATGGAGGCAAGCGTGAAGACCGTGATGCCGCCGACGAACAGCTTGCGGCGGCCGAGCCTGTCACCGAGCGTCGCGGCCGCAAGCATCAACGTCGCGAAAGAGAGTGTGTAGGCGTTCACGAACCACTGCAGCTGCCCGACCGTGGCACCGAGATCGGCCTGAATGACAGGCAGTGCACTGGTCATGACGAGGTTGTCCAGCGTCGCCATGAACATCGGCAACGACGCCGCTACCAGTGCGAGCCACACTGGAATCCTTCGTCTGGACGTTTCTTTCGGGTTGTCGGGGACGTTCGCCGCCGCCCCGCGGTCCGACAGTAGATCAGGTGGATCCGAGACGATCGTCATGATCACTCCTTGTAAGCATCGAATGATAACTAGTGCTGTCGAACGTAGTAATCAACTGATAACATGTCAATATGGCAAGCGTAGAAACTTCGACAAAGCCCGCGACCAGGATGAGCGCCCCCGAGCGGCGTGAGCTTATTCTTGCGGCGGCCTCTCGGGCGTTTGCAGTCGGCGGGTATGCCGGTACCAGCACCGATGCTGTCGCACGCGAGGCCGGCGTGTCCCAGCCCTACGTAGTGCGAATGTTCGGCTCCAAGGTCGAACTCTTCCTCGAAGTCTTCCGTCGCGCAGGCGACGCGATCATGGCGGCGTTCGATGCCGAGCTCGACAAACTCGAGGCCGACCCGCATCGCGATGAAATCTGGGATGCCCTGGCTTCGGCCTACAGCGAACTCGTCACCGACCGCGACCTACTTCTGGTGATGATGCACGGCTTCACCGGTGGTGCGGTGCCCGAGATCGGTGCCCAGGCTCGCGAATGCATGTCCGCTATCTATCAGCAATTGATCCGTCGTACCGGGTGCACCCCCGAACGAGCGCGCGAATTCATCGCCCAGGGCATGCTACTGAATGTGCTGCTCGCCATGCAGGCGCCGGAGCACGCTCACCAGGATCCAGCCCTCGCCGAGCTGTCATCCTGCGCCTTCGGGGACACGTTGGGGCCTTCGGCCTCGTGAGTCCTTTCGGTGGTTGGGCCCGCCGAAAAGACTAATGGGGGTGGATCGGCGGGAACGGTTTCGTGACGGAGCTGTTTCGGG
>NZ_JBIMSN010000006.1:0-16609 GCF_043944905.1 Antrihabitans spumae | reverse complement strand
CCACACCCCATTTTCACCCCAGCAGCGCGTCCGGAGGGCACCTTTAACTCACGAGCGGCGAAGCCGCCTATCGATATTTTCGGCCATACTGGTACCTATGGCAGAAGTTGTTCCGATCCCCGGAGTGCTCGACTGGGACTTTCCGAGGAGCGTCGCGAGTGTCGCGCTGCTGGTTCGATACGGCCGCGACCATGGCGTCGACCAGGACGAACTGCTGCGCGACACCACCCTGACCGCCGATTTGCTCGACGACCCCGACGCTCAGATCGACGCACGGGTGGAGCTGGCGGTGGTCCGAAATCTGGTGCGGGCGCTCGGCGACACCCCGGGTCTCGGCATCGATGTCGGTCGCCGCTATCGGGTCACGACGTTCGGGATCTTCGGGTTCGCGTGCGTGAGCAGTCCGACGCTGCGGGACGCGGTTGCGATGGCGTTGCGCTATCTCGAACTGAGTTTCACCTTCTGCATACCGGTCGTGGAACTCGGCCGCGACGAGATCGTTGGACGCCTCCTGATCGACCGGGTTCCCGAGGATGTCCGGAGATTTCTCGTCGAACGCGACACCGCTGCGATGTTCACGGTGCTGTCGGATCTGCTCGGTGCGAGCATGCCGCTGCGCACTGTGACCTTCTCCTACCCGGCGCCGCCGAGCGGGGACGACTACTCGGCGGTGTTCGGAGTCGCCGCAACCTTCGATCGGGCGGTCAACTCCTTCACCTTCGACCCTGCGATATTCGATCTCGAACTGCCGCAAGCCAACTCGCAAACCCTCGCCATGTGTCAGGCACAGTGTGGCGCGATGGTGACGCGGCGCCGTGCGCGTACCGGCATAGCGCACGAGGTGCGGGAACGGCTGGTGCAGGTCGGGGGTGCCAGTGCGGGGATCGACGAGGTCGCCCGCAGTCTCAACACAAGTACGCGGACGTTGCGGCGGCGACTGACCGACGCCGGCACTAGCTACCGGGCACTGCTCGACGAGGTCCGGGAGGCGCTTGCGGAACAGATGCTGTCCACGACGCCGCTGTCGGTGTCCGACGTTGCTATCCGACTCGGTTATTCGGAGGCGTCTACCTTCATCTACGCCTTCAAACGGTGGAAGGGCACGACGCCTGCCGCGTACCAGCGGGAACGGCGGCGTGCCTACGTCGGCAGTGTCGGCTGAGCCGACCGCCTGAACCCGTGGGCACTGTTCGTTTTGGCGATGGAACGGAAATGGGTGGTCAGCCGGTGGTCGTCGTCGATGACGTGGAACGCGATGGCCGGGGGAGCGTCGTAGTCGACGACCGGATCGTGGGAACGGCCGTCGCCCTCCCACTCCGGACCGAGCACGGACGACACGCTCGGTGCAACGACGAGCGGTACACCGGCGAACGTCGTAACGGCTGACGTGTGTGCGTGACCGCAGAACATGCCGACGATTCGGGAATCGCCTCGGATGATGTCTTCGAGCGGATCGGTGTCGTCGAGCAGGATGCGGTCCACGATCGGGGTGAACAGTTTCTGCGGAGGGTGATGCGCGGCGATCAGGATGGGCGCTGCCGGTGGTGCGTCTTCGAGGACGGCTCGAAGCCAGGCGATAGTTTCGTCGGCGAGTAGTCCGCCGGGGTGGCCCGGCGCAGAGGAATCGCACATCGCCACGATCGCGTCGCCGATCATGTGCGCCCGATTGATCGGGCCCGAACCTTCCTCGTTCAGGAAGTGTGTGCGGTACTCCGAGCGGTCGTCGTGATTGCCTGGCAGGCAGAGCACCGGGATATCGGTGTCGAGTATCGCGCGAGCCTGCTGGTATTCGTCGGGCCTGCCACGGTCGGCGATATCGCCCGTGACCAGGACTGCGTCGACACGTCCCGGTAAACCGTTGAGGTACTTCATGACTCGGCCGGCTCGTTTGACATTGCGGCGACCGCCGTCGAAATGGAGATCGCTGACGTGCGCTAGGACGAGCATCCGACTCGCTTCCTCGGTGGCGGGTGTCCCTGACAGGCTATCGAATGTCGAGGTCACGAATGCTGTGACGTGCCGCCCGCGCGGCCGTGCGGGGGTCCCGGGTCACTCGCGACCGCTCGGTCCGTCGGCCTCGACCGAGCGGGAAAGCTGCTGTAGTGCCCGGAGAAAGCTGCGCCGTTCGCCGGCCGGAAGTGCTGCAAGGACGACCTCTTCGCGCCGTTGAATCTCGACCTGCGCGCGGTCTCGGACCTCGCGACCGGCGGGTGTCAGCGAGATCAGGTGCGCACGGCGATCGGACGGATCAGGCTTTCTCAGGATGTAGCCACGCTCGGTGAGGTCGTCGAGGACGCGGATGATTCGGGTTTTGTCGGCGCCGATCGACTGCGCGAGAGCGGCCTGAGTGCGGGTCGGCGAGTCGTCAAGGCGCAGCAGAACCGTGTAACCCCATATCGTGAGGTCGTTGGTGTCGAGGATGGGTTGCTCGATCGCGATGAGTGCCCGTACGAGCGGCGCAAGCATCGCGGCGAGGTCCGGTCGGTCGGCCACCATAACTCGAAGATTACCCTCGCCCAAAGAGTATGCATGCTCGTACGATATGCGTATGCCTACTAAATCGGATGCATCTGTACAACTTTCTCTGCACGCCCGCGCAGTCGACCTGAGCGTCGACGCGGTATCGCCGGTACGTGCCGACCAACTGGAGTACGCAACGCCATGTGTGGCGTGGAACCTACGGGAACTGTTGCGGCACATGACAGTTCAGAATCTCGGTTTCGCCGCGGCCGTCGAGGGCAACGGCGCCGACCCTGCGATCTGGCAACTGCGCGACTTCGACGATCCGGTGAGTACGTACCTGGCCGCGTCCGAGCGTGTGATCGACGCCTTCGCCGGCGAAGGTGCGCTGACGAGAGAGTGTGTGTTGCTTGAGTTCAGCGCCGAGCAGACCTTTCCGGGCGCGGCCTTGCTGCGGTTTCACCTCGTCGACTCGGTCGTGCACGCATGGGACGTCGCGCGCTCGATCGGAAACACGATCACCGTCGACGACGAACTGGCCGCGGCGACCCTGCAGATTGCGGAAACCGTGCCCGACGACGACATGAGACTGGCGCCCGGTGCGCCGTTCGCGCCGGGGTTGGTTGGTGCGAGTACGTCGACGCTGGACCGGATCCTGCTCGGGCTTGGTCGGTCGCCGAGTTGGCAGCACTGACGGGTCGGCAGATCGGCCCGACCCGTCAGTGACCAGCTCTAACTGCGATGCGGTCGCAGCATCCGCATGACAAGAGCACCGTTGGCGATGAGCAGCACGGCAACGAGGATCGCTGCCACGTGCATGCCGCTCACGAACCCGGCCTGCGCGGATTCGAGCAGTGCTTGCCCGGTCTCCGCAGGCAGCGTGTGCGCAACGTCGACAGCGCTGCCGAGCGTGTCCTGCGCAACCGCCTTGTCGGCGTCCGCGAGGTCGGACACGTCCACGTCACCACGGAAGATGCTCATCACAACCGACCCGAGGATGGCTACACCGAGCGCGATGCCAAGCTCGTAAGCCGACTCGGAGACGGCCGACGCCGCGCCTGCACGGTCGGCTGGGACCGAGCTGACCACGATGTCGGACGTCAAAGTCAGTCCGATGCCGACACCGAAGCCGACCAGAACGAACGCGAGCATAAACAGCACGACTCCGGCGTCTGCCTGCAAAAACACCATCGCAGCCGCACCGATGGCCGAGACCGCAAGACCCGCGGACAACACGAGCCGTGGCTGCCAGCGACGCACGAGCCAGGCCGCAAGGAGCGACGTCACGATGCTCGCCGAGGTGCCCGGCAACATCAGCAAACCGGCTTCGAGCGGCGACTTGCCGAGCACCAACTGCAGGTATTGCGAACCGAAGAACAGCACGCCGGCAAGCGCGAACACCGACATGAGGTTCGTCAGAACCGCGGTCGAGAAGTGCCTGTTGGCGAACAGTTCGAGATCGAGCAGCGGGTCCTTCAGGATCCGCTGCCTGCGGATGAACAGCCAGCCGACCAACGCGCCGACGAGGCCGATGATCGCAGTCTCGGCAGTCGGGCCGTGGACCGCGGTTTCCTTGACCGCGTACACGATCGGCACGATCGCGACCATCGACTGCACTGCGCTGATCAGGTCGAAGCGGCCGGGGTTCGGGTCCTTGAATTCTGGAATCAGGTACGGACCGACGGCGATCAACGCGAGCATGACTGGGACGTTGATGAGGAAGACCGCGCCCCACCAGTAGTGCTCGAGCAGCCAACCACCGATCAGCGGTCCGCCTGCGGCACCGCCGCCTGCCATCGCGCTCCACACGCCGATGGCGGCGGTGCGCTGGCGAGCGTCGCGGAACATCGAGCGAATGAGGCCGAGTGTGGCCGGCATCAAGGTGGCGCCGGAGATGCCCTGCAGCACGCGGGCCGCGATCAGCATTTCGGGATCGACCGACCACGCGGCGATCGCCGATGCGACACCGAACCCTGCGGCACCGATCAACAGCAGCTTGCGTCGACCGATCCGGTCGCCCAGGGTGCCCATCGTGATGAGCAGGCCGGCGAGGACGAACGAGTAGACGTCGATGATCCAGAGCAGCTGCGTGCTGCTCGGGGTGAGGTCGGCGCTGATCGCGGGCAACGCGAGGTCGAGGACCGTTGCGTCGACGGAAATCAGTAGGACAGCGAGCGACAGCGCTATAAGGGCGATCCATTCGCGGCGCGTCGCGCGAACCGGCGTACCGGATTCGACGGCCTTGGTGATCGTCACGGAAATTCTCCTGTTCGAGTGCAAAATGAGCTATACCGTCCAGCCGGTACAGTTGTCATAGGCTAGCACTGAACCGTCCAGCCGGTAAAGTGATTTACATGGCACCCAGCACGCCCGACCGAATCCTCGATGCACTCGAGGCGCTGCTGATCGAGGGCGGACTCACTCAGGTCACGCTCGAAGCGGTCGCAGCAAAGGCCGGCGTATCCAAGGGAGGGCTGCTTTATCACTTCCGCAGCAAGGAAGCCTTGCTCGCGGGGATGGTTCGCAGGCAGAGCGAGCGCTCCGACCAGCAGTTCGCCGAAGCGGGGACGTCGATGGCGGAGTGGTACCTACGCTCCGCGGACGACCCGGCGGAGACGGCGCTCTACGGTTCACTCATTGCGGTGCTCCGCAGCGTCGACGGGACAGAAGGCGTCGTAAAGAAGGCCGTGATCGAAGCGATGGCCGCCTACGACGACGCCCTGCGAGCCGAAATCGGGGACCCTGTGCAAGCCGAGATCATTCGGCTCGTCGGCGATGGGGTCTTTCTCGCCTCGATGCTGGGGCTGGCCGCGCCGGACCCGACCTTGTACGCGAAAGTTGTCGAGCGGTTGTTGCCGAAGTCGGATTAACGTCCGGTGCCAAGGGGGTCGCGACCGATGAACGCGAGCAACTTGGTCTGAGCGTCGGCGTCGTCGGGAACCTGCACCCGCGGGCCGTAATGTCCGCTCGTGCGGAGTATTTCGTCCATCGGTTCCATCCCGGCGAGCAGCGTTGTGCAGCGCTGCGGGTCCAGTGTCTCGTCCTGTCCGGTCGCTCGCGCGAGATCCCAGGTGTGCATGAACACGTCCGCCGTGTAGAACATGCTGATCGCCTGCGGGACCGGGAGATCGCCGGTGTTGGGATTCTGCAACGACTTTGCTGCCGTATCCGGGTCGTCGAGCACGGCCTGCACCGCAGCGGAATGCACCCGCCATGCCTCGACAGGATCGTCGTCTACCGAAGGGCCGCTTGCCAATTCGATACCCGCACCGCCCCGCAGAAAGGCGGGAAACCATTCCACGAGATGGCGAACCACGTCCCGTGCAAGCCAGCCTTCCGGCGGCGCGGGTGCGTCCCAATCCGTGACGCCCTCGACACGGTCGGTGAACGTTGCGGCGATCGTGCGGTGCTCCTCGGCTGGATTCATGCTGTGCGGATTCACGCTGTGCGCCCGAGCAGTTCGTCGAGTTTGACGTAACCCTCCGTGACTCCGACGTCCATGCCGCTCGACAGGAGGCCGTCACGGCCCTCGAAGCTGTCGACGAGCATGGTCGACGTGATACGAGTCCGGTCGCCGGCGAGCGCGTCGAACTGAATCGTTTCCAGCGCAACACCATCCGGGAATCCCACGTAGGTGAAGGTCTGCACGATGCGGTCGGCTCGGATCTCGTGGAACGAGCCGAAGAAGCTTGCGATCGCCTCGCCGTCACGGATCGACGAGTATCGCCAGCTACCACCAGTTCGACAGTCCCACTGCTCGATTCGTGTCGTGAGCGACTTGGGTCCGAGCCATTGCGCAAAAAGGACTGGATCGGTCCAGGCGCGGTGTACCCGGTCGACGGGCGCATCGAATTCGCGGACGACCACGATCGTCGGCAGCGTTGTGCCTGCGGTGATCTCGGTTTCGTGCTTCGTATCGGTCGTTGACATCATGCGCCCTTCTCGGTGTCCATCTCGGTGGGCTGTTCCATACGTGCGAGCACGTCGTCGAGTCGGCGGAAGCGGTCCTCGGCCTCCCGCCGGTAACGCTCGATCCATTTCGTCATCAGGTCGAACACCTCCGCTTCCAGATGGCACGGTCGGCGTTGGGCGTCGCGGCTTCGGCTTACCAGGCCTGCGTCTTCGAGCACTTTCAGATGTTTCGAGACGGCCTGCATGCTGACGTCGTACGGCTCGG
This sequence comes from Antrihabitans spumae, assembly GCF_043944905.1. NCBI lineage: Bacteria > Bacillati > Actinomycetota > Actinomycetes > Mycobacteriales > Nocardiaceae > Antrihabitans > Antrihabitans spumae. Next base: position 9,972 of record NZ_JBIMSN010000006.1, on the reverse strand, counting down.
CAAGCTGGCCAACTGTCGCGTCACCGACGGTGAGTCGCGCGACGATGTCGCGTCGAGTCGGATCTGCCAACGCTGCAAAGACTTTCGACAGCTGGTCAGTCATTCGAGTGCTCCTCAACCATTTGGTTGAATATGAGGTTAGATCGATCTGGTGCCGTTGTCAACCATGTGGTTGTGGAAGGTTCGGAACTAGTCGGGTGCGGCGGTCGCGGCAGGCATCGCCGACGTGATCTCGTCGAGTGACATCGCTCGGCCGTACAGGAAACCCTGAGCATTGCCGATGCCGAGTTCCGCTGCGAGACGCGCCTGGTCCTGCGTCTCGATACCTTCGACGATCACGTCGAGTCCGAAAGCCGCACTCAGAGCGGTGATCGCAGTCAGCATCGGTCGCGCCGATGCTGCGTCGCCGATGATGGGTCGGTCGATCTTCAAGATGTCCCATGGCAGCGAAGCCAGCCGGTTCAACGAGGAGTAGCCGCTGCCGAAGTCGTCGATCGCGATTCGAATACCCACCCGCCGCAGTTGCTGCAGTTGTGCCATGGCCTGTTCCGAGTCGGCGGCCAACTCGCTTTCGGTGATCTCCAAAACAAGTTGGTCGAACGGCCAGCCTGCGGCCGCAACAGTGGCCAGCGCTCTAGTCGCGTAGGTCTCTCGAACCAGTTCGAGACACGACACGTTGACGTTCAAGGTCAGTCGACTTCCGAGCGTGCGCTGAATGGAATGTGCGTCGGTACATGCTCGGTAGAGCACGGCCCGGCCCAATTCGTCTATCAGGTCACTGCTTTCGGCGATCGTGATGAGGCCGGACGGTGTCAGGTCCGGTTGTTCGGTCGAGGTCCATCTGACAAGTGCTTCGTATCCGACGATGCGACCGCAGTCCGCAACATCGACTATCGGCTGGTAGTGAACGTCGATGGTTCCCGAGTCGAGAGCAGCCCGAAGTTCGCTGACGACCGCGGGACGTTGCGCGGATTCCAGCGTCGTCTGATTCCGCCCTGTCGCCTTCGCGCGGTACAACCCGATGTCGGCACGACCGACGAACAGGGACGCAGTGTCCCCGTGCCGCCACGACGTGACTCCAGCCGAGCAGTTGGTCGTAATGGCCGCTCTCATCCGGTCGGCGATCTCGATGGCTTGCGCCTCGGTCGTATTCGGAAGTAGTAGCCCGAATTCGTCTCCGCCGTAGCGGGCGAGTATCGCGTCGGGGCTGAGTTGGTCGATCCATCGTGCGGCGACGTTTTCGAGCATCGTGTCGCCTGCCCGATGACCGAGCCTGTCGTTCGTAGACTTGAAGTCGTCCAAGTCGAAAAGGACCATCGCAAGGCTCGGGTTCGCGCCGGACGGGACCCTGAGCGTGGTCATGAGTGCGCGGTCGAAACCGCGCCGATTGAGCAGTCCTGTGAGCACGTCGATGTCGGCTTCGGACGCGACGCGACTCAGCACAGCGACGGCGGCACCGACGATAAGGGTCGTTGTAACCGGTGGAATTGCTGCCCACCAAGCCAGTGCGGGATTGTTGACGATGGCGAACACACACAGCGGAATCGCGAGTGCCATCAGCAGACACGCTTGTCGCCACGAGAACACGAATGCTGCATGACATGCGGTGCACGGGTACACCCCGGCCAGCGCAAGTGTGACCGTCGGACTCGGAGCTTCGGTCAGCAGGTAGGTCAGGACGACGAGTGCGAAGCCGATCAGTCCGGCATGGGCGGCCGTGTTGAGGTAGCGACCGAAGGCGAGCACCAGGCCAGCGGTTGCCACAGACACGACGGCACCGACCAGGAGGACCGTGCTGCTACCTTCCGGCCCGTCTGGAATTACCGATGCAAGGACGATGCCCGAGACTCCGATGGCTGCGAAAAATGCCGCAGCTGTGCGGGCCATGACCGGGCGGGACGCCAGCGCAGGTGGCGCACCCTGCAGCAAGCGGAAGTCGCCGCCGTCCTCGGATGTCCGCACGACCACTGAGCCTAGCTGTGCGCAGTAGGGCGTATCGCGAAACCGGTCGTGCTGAGCGGGCCAGGAGAGCCTGCGTCCCACATGACTTGTCGGTGGCGACTGCCATGATTCGCCCCCTACATCGATAGACGGGACGCACGGATCATGGCCAGCACAGTTGCCGCAACGATCATCGTTGTGATCGGGGCGGTGCTGCTCTACGGCATCTTCAATGTGCTGCGCGACTCGTCCAGAGTCGAGACATACCGACGTACCGTGCGTGCCATTCGTCCATGGATGTTCTTGACGACAGTTGTCCATATCGCGGTACTTCTTGCCGCCATCGTCGCACTCCTGCAGGTGCCCTTCCTTAGCTACGGGTGGTGGAAGCTGCTAGGTGGTGATGGAAATGTCCTGGTCGGACAAACAGGGTTCGATGGCATCGGATGGCAAATCGCCTCGCTCGTAATTCCGGTCGGGATTTTCGTGCTGGTACCTGACCTTGCCTACGGCGAGGAGTTGATGTTTCGCCTGGGCGCCGACTCGATGTCGCACATCGAACGGCTACAGCGGCAAGTCCGGTTCGGCATCGCGCACTGCCTGATGGGGGTTCCGCTTGCCGCAGGGATCGCACTCATTCTCAGCGGCTACTACTACCAAGCAATCTACCTCCGAGCGCTTCGACGGCTGGAATTGGATGTTGTTCCAGCAGAAGGTGTCCCACGCCCGACCACAAAGCCCTATCCGCCAGGTCCAAGCCATACCGGATCCAACGATGAGGCCAAGCTGGAACAGTGGCGACTGGAGATGGCACGCGTTGCCACAGAGAACGAGCAACGAATCACGCAGTGGTACAACGATTATCCCAAGCTAGTCGCAAGGCAGGACCGGCAGGCGGACGCGCTGCGACTCGAAGCGCTGACCACAGCTGCCGCTGCTCATACCGTCATGAACTGGATTGTCGTGTCCGTCATCGTCACATCATTGGTGATCATCTACGTCATGTACTAGGGCGGCATGATCGGCATCGAGATAGTGCAGACTTCACTATTCGACGCCCTGGCTCTCTTCGCGCACATCTTCGAAGAGGACGAGGCGGCTCGCACTGAACTCCTGCGCCTCGTGGCGCAGGTTCGAAACAAACCACTTTGGTGCTCCTACGCGAATCGCTTTCAAGCCAAAACACCCCGTTCGCCAAATTGGTGCGGTCGGTCGGCGACGAACCCGTCACGGTCGTTGAATCGGCAAAACCGCAGGTCAAACCGTCGGACGTGCGTCCGTACCGAGCGAATCGGAAGCTGAATGCGCACGATCTGGAGGAGCTAGTGGATTGCTACCGCCGCGGAACATTGGCAAGTGAGTTGGCCGAACGGTTCGGTATCCATCGGCAGACGGTCGTCGCACATCTCAAGCGGGAGGGCGTGGCGATTCGGCCGCAGGTCAAGCTGACCGCGCCTGTGGTCGAACAAGCGGTGGAACTCTACGCGGAGGGCTGGTCGACAGCAGCGATCGGCAAGAAGTACGGCGTCGATGCCAGCACGGTTGGCGATGCGTTGAGGCGAGCTAAGGTGACGTTGCGAGGGCCGGTGGCGGATCGGTGGTCGATGATAGATCGACTCTAGAGAGGCCTCGCGAATAGCAGCTTTTCACAGCCCTTTCAGAAATTCCGACGCGACTAGTAGGCCTTCTGCGCGCTCTCGTGGTCTCTCCCGCCTCGCGTCGATATCAGTCTGTGGTAATCGTTCGCAGTCTACTGCTCATCGCCGGACTGGTCCGGGACATTAATAACTAAGCCGGTCTCGTGATCGATCCTCACGAGACTCCAGTCGGTTAATTCTGCAATCGCGCTCCTTGCAATTTGCTTCGAGACGAGTGCATCCTTTCCTGGCATCTCCGTCTCCAATATTCTCGTCATAGTCATGCCCTCGGCTCCAGCAGATTCAATGGCCGTAAGGATGGCGGCTTGAAATTGACGGTAAGGGTTGTTTCCAAATAGCTGATCTCCTTTTATTTCGCGTTCTGTCATGTCATTGCTAACCGCGGGGTTAAGAGCGGCTTCCTCATTTGATACTGACATATTATTCTCCAGGGCGATAGTGTGATTTTTTCAACTGTTGACGCGCCTCCAGAGTTCCATCTCTAGGGCGTCTACAAAGATCCTGCTAAACTCCTCTCTGATCAGATTCGGATAGTTGGAATTGCTGCCGGTGCGCAGTTCCTTGCCGTCGGACGAGACGAAGAAGCAGTGTAGTTTCACCCGGCTATTCTCGACGTTACTCAGTCGTGCAACTGAATTACCCGCTAGCTCGTGGAACGTAAAAAGTGAGTCATCAACCACGACTCGAACTGCAGAAGGATCGTCTGTTTTAGCTGGCAGGATCTCGTTGTACGCAATAACCCAAAAGCCAGTCAAGCCAGCCTTCGAAAACAGTGAACTAGGGGAGCGAGAGTTTCTCGTCATCCAAGCGGCCAGGTCAACCTCGCGCTCAAATTTCGTTTGCTGATTCTCTCTGCCCGAGAGGCACTGCCGGCATACTTCATCCAGAAGCCGAGTCGGCAAATCTGCTACGTCCACCTCTTTTGCTGCTTTTTGAAGGTCGGTTACTACCTTTCTCGCGATCCGTGAGAGGGCGGACGTCCCGTTTCGACGAACATAGGCTGTTAGTTCAGAATCGAATCGAACAATGAGTTGGAAAAGATCGGCATGTATGTCTGCGGCAGTCGATCTGTATTCCAACTCCGACTTCCAGGAGGGCGCCCAGTTTGGTGTCCGATGAATAACTGCACTGATCAGCGCATGGAATCGACGTCGCGAATCACTTTCCTCGTTCCAATGTAAAATGCCATCCTTGAGCCAACATAAGAGCGTCGCATCATCCGCAAGAGACAGAAGCGCGTTCTGTCCGTACAGCGCGTCCTCAGTGGTATTCGAGAGATCGACGTCATCGACGAAGTAGTTCAACTGACGCAAGCTTTGCGGCCGAGCAGTTGCAAGGATGTTCGCAGCCAAATTGAGCATTCGATTCGCTGCGATGGTGTGATAGTGGAATACAACCCACCGGTAGTATTGATGCCTGTTCACTAGAAAGGATTCGAGCGCCGACACAGCTCGTTCCTGATAAGCGATTCTAAAGCCGGCTTTTTCGCGGTCGTAGGCAATCTTTAACGATTGAAGGAGGCGCTCCTTGTCGATTGCCCCGAACTCGGTCCCAGAGTTCTTTGCATCCCGAAGCAGGTAATCTAACCGGTCGACATCGACCTCTCCAGCGACGACGTTGTGTAAGCAGCCTGACCATGTGTGAGTTGTATGATCACGAAGGATTAGGTCAACTATCGACCAGGGAATCGCTCGAACAACTTTTCGCTCGATTCGACCAGCGAGGATTTCTCCTACTGCCTCGTGCATGGCAATCCCGCTCGCGACTGCAGTTCGAATTCTGTTGCGAACTATGTTGGCATGCTCACTCGTGAACTCAGCCGTTATCAGGTCGAGATGCTGGACGTAGAAGTCCTCAAGAGTGTGTGAATACGGAGGGTGTCCTAGGTCATGGAGAAGGGCGGCTGCGCTTATCGCCAGATCGATTCCATGAAAGAATTCGTCCGAATCTGAAGTGCTCGCAATCGCCAGGCTTGCAAGGTCGAGTTTATCGCCTATTTTATCAAGGTCTTTCTTCACGGACGTCGTGAAGTCGGCTCTCGTGCCTGATCTGGAATTGTTCCAAGCGTAGAACCACGCGCGAGACGCTAGATGCATCGCACCTAGAGAATGCTCGAAACGCTTTCCATTCATCGAGGGGTAGACCGTAGATGACATCGCTGTCTGGCTGATACGACGAAGTCGTTGGACAAACGGATGATCTATGAGCTCATTGAGTTCGAGATGCATCACGACGTAGTCGTGTACAGGATCGCGGACGACTCGGCCGAAGGAGCGGCGCTCGTCGTACGGTGCAACCAACTCGTCGTGCGAGAAGGAAGATCCATGACCGCGCTGCAGATCGGTATCCCCCGCGTCTGAATCGTCTGCCATGCTGCAGGATTATGCCCCAATCGTCCGACATATTTCGCAAGACGCGGCCGGACCGGTAGTTTCATGTGGAAGCAAATTGCCCGGCCTCTACGCAGGTGGCCCCTCCCTGAAGTTGCAGGAGGACTCAAGTCTTCGGGTGTCTCGTGTGGTCCCGCATGCATCGTTTGTCGTGCATGCTGAAGGATAGTCGACGACGCAATCAGTCCAGACATGCCTGACGAGCCCCAGTCGGCGCGACGTGCATGAACTTGTCAGTAGGTTAAGGAGAGCTTGTGGCCAACGAGCGAATCACGGAAGGAATCGTGCGCAGCCATCTGCATGCGCATCCTTGCAGTGGTCAACTGGTTGAGGAACAGTCCAGTACGGTGCCAGCGATCAGGCGTCTACTGTCGCGGGCGAGCAAGTCTGGAACTGGAGTAGGCCATCCCGAATTTATCATTTCCTTTCCGGAATCTATGCCGATGGTCGTTATCGTTGTCGAATGCAAGGCAAATAGAAGATTCCATGAAAGTCGAAATCACGACCGTCCTGTTGAATTTGCGGTCGATGGCGTATTGCATTATTCTAAATTCCTGTCCAAATCCTACGATGTTATCGCCATCGCGGTGAGTGGCTCCGACGCGAAATGTCTGAGTGTGTCGACATACAGGCAGCTGAAGGGCTCGCTGGTTGCAGAGCTCTTACCTTCGCCGAGCGGTCCAGTGGAACGGCTGATCAAAGTGGAGAAGTATTTAGATCTTCTGACATATGACCCTGTCGTGAGAGACCGCACGGAGAAGGAGCTCCTAGCTTTTAGTCGTACGTTGCACAACTACATGCGTGATTACGCTAAACTCGCCGAGTCTGAAAAGCCTCTCGTTGTGTCTGGCATTTTGCTGGCTTTGCGTGACGAGGTCTTTAAGCGAAATTGGTCCAACTACCGATCTCGGGATCTGGCGCGCGAACTGTATCGCGCAATCGAGCGAGTAGCGGAGGATGTCGATATTCCGTCCCGCAAGCGAGAAATAATGCTTGCGCCGTACTCGTTTGTTCGAACTCACCCCGAGCTTGCCAGGATGAACAATACGAACGAAATTCCTCTAGTCCGCTTAATCTCGGATATAGACGCGCACGTGCGTCCGTTTCTGGACCAGTATCACGACGTTGACGTCATTGGTCAATTCTATGGCGAATTTCTTCGCTACACAGGCGGAGACAAAAATCTGACACTTTCTGACGTTGTCGTCGATACATGCGCTGGGACGGGAGGATTTCTGATCTCAGCCATGCGTGATATGGACTTGAAGGCGGGTCCGGACGATGGGGTACGTTCGAGAATCAGAAAAGAGCAGCTAATAGGAGTTGAGCAGCAACCCCACATGTTCGCTCTTGCTGCCTCCAATATGATCTTGCGAGGTGACGGCAAAGCCAACCTGTATCAGGGCTCGTGCTTTAGTTCCGAAGTAATTGTACCGCTGACTGACGGCGTCCCCGGAAAACACGGCCGGCCGACTGTGGGTCTTATTAATCCTCCGTACAGTCAACGAGGGGAGGGCCTCCACGAGCTCGATTTTGTCGCTACCTTGCTTGATATTTTAAGCCCAGGGGGGACGGCCGTAGCAGTGGTGCCCATGTCATGCGCAATCGAATATCATGCCGCAAAGGACCGAATCCTTTCCTCGCATACGCTTTTGGCGACGATGTCACTCCCTAACGACCTCTTTCATCCCGTCGGTGTTATTACCTGCATAATGGTTTTCAAAGCCCACCAGCCCCACGCAGACGCACCGCAGCCAACATGGTTCGGGTATTGGAAAGATGACGGATTTGTGAAGACCAAGGATCGCGGCCGAATTGATCTCAATCAAAAATGGGTGGATATCCGTGATCGGTGGATTTCGGCGTATCATTCTAGAACTGTTGCGCCGGGGGCTAGTGTCAGTCACCGAGTAGTTGCTACTGACGAGTGGTGTGCTGAAGCCTATATGGAAACTGATTACTCGAAAATTTCGATATCCTCGTTTCAGTCTACTTTGCGAAACTTCGCTGTCTTCAGACTTACCTTGGAAAATGACGATGACGGCTTCGAAGCAGGCAACGATTCATGAGCACGGTTGAGGATCTGTTTATAATCGGGCGAGGGCACAGCTTGTCACTCAATAAGATGCGGCAAGTCGCCGAGGTGCACGGTGTTGCATTCGTGTCGAGAACAGCAAAAAACAATGGCGTTTCTGCATGGGTATCGCCACTTGAAGATGTTCAACCCCACCCGGCCGGTTCGCTCTCAGTCTGTTTGCGGTCGCGGAACTCTACGCTTGCAACATTCGTTCAGCCGCGTCGCTTTTATACCGCTTATCATGTTGCGACCCTGACTCCCCGTGATCCTATGACGCTTGCCGAGAAACTGTGGTGGGCACGGTGCATAGAAGAAAATCGCTACCGGTTGAATTTTGGCAGGCAAGCTAATCGCACTCTCAGCTCGCTTGAGCTTCCGGACGTACAGCCCGACTGGGTGAGAGATTCGATTGTGCCGACATATGAAGAACTCGGTGACAGTGAGCTGGTCCAGGACGACTTGCAAAGATTGATGACATCCGCGGCTCCCATCTCTGTCTCCAAGATTTTCCAAGTTGGTCGTGGGCGCACTGTCTTGAAACGTGAGATGCGCCATGGAAGGACTCCCTACGTCGGGGCATCTGGCCTGAACAATGGCGTCACCTCGTGGATCGACCAAAAGGCTCAATGGTTGGGTGGCTGCGTAACGATTGCCAGCAATGGCGATGTTGGAGCGGCCTTTTATCAAAGTCGGGATTTTTGCGCTTCATCGGACGTCACAATATTGACACCTCGCTTCCATGCGCAACCAGAGGATCTTCTCTTCATCGTGACAATTTTGAGGATGGAAAAGTTTAGATGGAATTATGGTCGAAAGTGGTCCTCTTCGAAGATCGCTGAGTCGACTGTGCTGTTGCCAACCGATGATCGAGGTGATGTGAATTGGTATGGAATTCGCAAGTTTATTTCGAGGTACCCCATTTTTTCGGTCATACCATTTGATGGACGTGAAGACCACGATACGACTGCGGCGGCAATGGGGCGGACATCGGTCCGTGGTGTTTAGCGAGTGACTGACCACCACCGGCAGGGACGTGCACGTCCGTCACTTCTTGAAATAGTCTTGCAGGAGATCAGCGCACACTGCGAGTTCACTGTCGACGCGTTCTCGCGGCCACACGTGGGATCCACCGAATGACCAAATGATCATCAGCTCCCGCTGCTTCTCGATGAGGTACGAGAAGACCGGCAGCGTCATCGGGCTGACGAACTCCCGGCGGAATGTCGCCATGAGTGAGCCGTTGAGGCGATTCGCCATGGCACCAGAGGTCACGGGTGGACCGGGCCTCTCGCCGTTTTCAGCAAACGAGAGGTACTGCTCGACCTCGATCGCGCGCGTATCTCGCGTCATTGTCAGGCCTCGATAAGCCACTGCCAGCGCTGCGCGAACGGGATCCCAAATTCCATAGTCGCCGGTGAACGGGATCTCCCGGCAGATCACCGCAAGCTCGTATAGCTCATCGACGGTCGCTCGAGGACCGATGAGCATCGCGGGCTCGAACAGGATGCGACAGGCGGCATCGCCAGCGAGACTGCCTTTGGCGACAGCTCGTTGCACGATCTTCACACCTTTAGGCGTCAGATCACCTGCGCGCTGTTGGTACCAGGCATCCAGCTTCGGCACGATCTGATTGTTGATTGGCGCTGCGCTTCACGACGCTGTTGTTCAGCGCGCTCGCGGAGGCTCCGAAGAAAAGCTTCGTCACTCTCTGGGTTTTGTGCGACGGCACGGCCTGGCCGGTCGTACTCGCTGAACCGGGTGTTCGATGCCGGTCGCGTTCCGGTGATGGGTCTGCCCGCGATCAGCCAAGCGATCGATCCGAGTGTCGGAATCAGGACCACAATCACTAGCCTGCCGCTTTCACGGTAATTCCTTCGGAGTTGGTGTCGTACATGAAGAAAGGTGC